>VXNZ01000024.1:41598-99009 GCA_009840355.1 Chloroflexota bacterium | reverse complement strand
CCCCCCCCCCCCCCCCCCCCCCCCCCCCCCCCCCCCCCCCCCCCCCCCCCAAAAGCAAAGTTTATGCTGAACGGTCTTCATTCCACCTGCTCCTTTGACGCCGGATGCGTGGTTATAGATTCCTCAGCGCTTCAGACCGAGGCGCCGCCTGCCACTTCGGGGCAAGATACGGGCTGATTATACCACTCTTTGTATAATTATTGTATGATTATGCGTGATTTATCTATGACTTTATGTGATTTTCTTAGGCAGTGGCATAATTTGCCACAGATTGCCCCCTCTCCCATTGGGAGAAGGGCAGAGCCTTACATGATGTATGGGATGGGATGGTGTGATACACTCCAAGCAGACTTGTGGCCTATATACTTATGCTCTGAAACGACAGGAGGGTGCTAATGGTTGTTGAGACGAAAAAGGACATTGAACTGCTGGCACACCTGATGCGCCGCGCCGGCTTTGGCGCGACACGCGCGCAGATCGAAGAACTCGATGCGAAGGGCTACGACGCGGTTGTCGATGACCTGCTCAACCCGCCCGAGAACGCCACGTGGCTAGGCGACTACATGGTGCGCCGCTTCCACCATGAGCAGTCCGGGATGATGGGACCGCGAGCGTCCGGCGAGAACTGGCTCTACCGCATGGTCACATCCGAAGCGCAGCTGCAGGAAAAGATGTGCCTGTTCTGGCACAGCATCTTCGCCACCGGCTACCCTAAGGTCATCCACGGCAAGGTGCTATGGAATCAGATTCGCATGTTCCGCAGGCACGGGCTGGGCAACTTCAAGGACTTGCTTATCGAGCTGTCTAAAGACCCGGCGATGATTGTCTGGTTGGACAACTACGACAACCACAAGGGTGCCATCAACGAGAACTACGGGCGGGAACTGCTCGAGCTGTTCAGCATGGGCGTCGGGCATTACTCTGAAGAGGACATCAAGGAAGCGTCTCGCGCGTTCACGGGCTGGACTATCGGCAACACCGAGTACATGGTGCTGCGCTCCGAGCGCGATTCCGACTGGCCCTATGGCAGGATTTCGTGGCACTTCGACTACCGCCCGGAAGACCACGACGAAGGCGAGAAGACCTTCCTCGGGCAGACGGGCAACTTCAACGGCGAAGACATTGTGGACATCATCTGCCAGCAGGAAGCGACGGCGTACTTCATCGCGCGGCACATGTATCACTTCTTCGTCGCGGACGAGCCGCCCGTACCGGCATGGCCCTACACGCCACCGCGCGACGAAGCCGCCATCAAGACGCTGATGGACGCCTACTTCGACAGCGGCTACGACATCCGCGAGATGCTGCGCACGCTGTTCACTTCCGACTTCTTCAAGGACGAAGGCGCGCGCTACGAGAAGGTGAAAAGCCCGGCGGAACTGGTCGCGGGCGTTTTGCGGCTTACGGGCGAGTTCGATAGGCCGCGCCGCGAAATCATGGACAGGGCGCTGCAGATGAATTTCATGGGGCAGATGCTGAACAACCCGCCCAGCGTGGAAGGCTGGCACCAGGGCGCGGAATGGGTGGACACCGGCACGCTGGTTGAGCGTATCAACTTCGCGTCTGAGCAGTTCGGTGATGCGGATAAGTCCGGCGTCAAGCGCATGATCGACGATGTGATGGCAGACGAATATGCAGTCTCCCCGGCGCGTCTTGTCGAAGCGTGCCTAGACCAACTCGGCGTCATCGAAGTATCGGACGAGACGCGCGAAGTGCTAGAGCGCTTCGCGGAGCAGTCCGGCGAATCTCGCACCCGCGAAAAGGTCGCCAACCTGCTGCGCCTAGCAACCGCAACTCACGAGTTCCAGCGGAGTTAGCTCGTCAGTCTGGCAGTTCGTCAGTCTGGCAAACTTGTCAGTAAGGTAGCGTTTCGTAAGGAGCTATCATATGGACGGCAAATACGGGCCGCTCTACGACCATAATTCACAGACTTGATAAGAGCGGAGTTCGGGAGTGGCAAGCATCTTTCACTGAAATCGAAAAGATTATCGGTGATACACTGCCCCCTTCCACTCGCCAGTACAATGCTTGGTGGTCGAATGACACGACTGGACATTACTATGCACAAGCTTGGCTATCCTTGGGCTGGCGGACGCACAGCCTGAATCTCGCACAAGAGACAGTCTCGTTCGATCGCCAAATCTGAATTCTGTCAACTGACGACTGATTGACTGAAGTACTGACAAACTGAAGGACTTCACCATGACCACCGCTACTACCACGACCGAATTACTGCAATATGACCGCACGCTCGGGCTGTCCGTGATGGAAGGGCGCGGGTTCTACTATCCGGCGGACGCCGTCATCGGCGACAACGGGCGGCTGTATGTCGTCAACCGCTCGCTGGAGAGCGTGGACAGGGGCGTTCGCGTTACCGTCTGCGACATCGAAAGCGAATACTACGGCACTTTCGGCGCGTATGGCGAGGGCGACGGGCAGTTTATCTGGCTGACCTCCGGCGCGAAGAACAGCGCGGGCGACATCTACCTGACCGACGAATATATGCACCGCGTGACTGCGTTCGACGCTGATGGGAACTTCCTGCAAGTCTGGGGAACACACGGCAGCGGCGAGGGCGAACTCGACGGCCCATGCGGTATCGCCTTCGACGCGGACGACAACCTGTATGTCAGCGACACATACAACAACCGTGTGCAGAAGTTCACGGCGGGCGGCGTGCATCTCGCCTCGTTCGGCGTGGGCGCGCTGTCTATGCCCTGGGGGCTGACCATCGCGCCAAGCGGCGACATTTATGTCGCGGACTGGGGCAACGACCGAGTCGCACGCTTTACGCAGGGCGGCGAGTTCGTGGCGGCGTATGGCGAGCCCGGTCGCGGCGAAGGGCAGCTCGTCAAACCGGCGAGCGTGGCGGTGGACGCGCAGGGCAATGTGTATGTCGCGGACTGGGGCAACGAGCGTGTGCAAGCGTTCGACGATGCGGGCAACTTCCAGCAGTTGCTGCGCGGCGAGGCTACGCTGTCCCCGTGGGCGACGAACTTTCTCAGTATCAATCGAGAAGAAGGCGAGGCGCGGTCGCGCGCAGACCTTGAGCGCGACATCGACTTCTTCGACCCGGACGACCCGCACGAGGTATCGTCGCACATCGAAAAGTACTTCTGGGCGCCAATGTCCGTCAAGCTAGACGGCAAGGGCAGGCTGTTCGTAACGGAAAGCAACCGCCACCGCGTCCAAGTCTATCGCGTAAACGACGACGCGTAATCTTGCCCGCTTGTGTCAATTGTCACCTTGCCGTAGCAAGGCGTGATTTGCGTTACTTTGTCCTTTCCCCTTGACGGGGAAATGTCAGGATGGATGCGAAGACCTTCATAAACTTCTATAAAACCAATACGCATCGGCATTTAGGGTGCTATGTAGCAATATACATAGACCTATACTTGAACTACTATTACAATTAAAAGCGTCCCCTTACATTTAAGGGTGACGCTTTTTCGTTTAGGTGCAGCAATTTGCAAGGAGACTAATACACATGGCACAGCAGACAGAGACACCGACCGAATACACGATGGGATACAGCGATGAGTTCACGCAGCTGTTGGAGTGGCGTAGAGTGGAAGACCACGCCATGCATCTGCTGCCGCACATCGAGAGCGGCATGCGCGTGCTGGACTTTGGATGCGGGCCCGGAACCATTACCGTAGGGCTCGCGGAAGCCGCATATCCGGGCGAAGTGCATGGCATCGACATGGAAGAGTCGCAAATCGAGTTGGCAAGGCTGGCAGCGGCAGACGGCGGACATGACAATATCACCCTGCATGTCGGCGATGTGTGCGAAATGCCATTCGAGGACAACTACTTCGATATAGCGCACTGCCACACAGTGCTGATGCATGTGCCCGACACGCAGCGCGCACTCGCCGAAGTAAAGCGCGTGCTCAAGCCCGGCGGCATCATCTCCGCACGCGAGCTGATAACATCGTCGTGCTTCGTAGAGCCGGAAGGGGAGACCACACCCGAAGCGTGGCGAACCTTCAGCAAGTTGCTGATGGCAAACGGCGGACACCCGGAGATGGGCAGGCAGCTAAAGTCGAAGATGATCGAAGCAGGCTTTAGCGACATCTACGGTACAGGCTCGTTCGATTACTTCAGCTCGGAGAAAGAAGTTGCATTCCTGCACAAGTTCGTCAGCGACTGGTTCTTCATGCCCCGTGTGGTACAGGCGGCAATTCAGTTCGGCTTGGCGACGCAATCGCAATTCGACCAGTGGCGGATTGACATGGACGAGCTAAAGGACGCCCCCGGCGCCGTCGGCGGGCTGGCTTTCGGCGAAGTGATTGCGCAGAAGCCGCGTTAATGCGGACTGGTACACTCGCACGAAGCAAGCCAAGAAGGAAAGCAGAGACTTCAACGAGCCGCCGCCGTTCCAGGACGACAACGATGACGATCCGAAGTAATCGATATTGCAAAGAGAGCAGACACTAACATGGAATTGACCGAACTCATCAAACGCGCTCCGTGGCGAGAAGCCAGCACATATCGCGACACCTGGCCGCACGAGTATGTCGTAATCAAGAAGGACGGACAAGAGGAACTGCTCGCCGCCGTATGCAAGCGCTTCTGCGCCGGCGAGGGCGTTGACGGCAGGTTCTTCCGCATGAAGAACAAGTACCTGTTCATCGGCGACTACAAGTATTGGCTGATGACGCCCTGCGACAAAATGGACTTCGACAATCACGACTATGTTCTCAATCGCGCCCTGATATACCGCGACCGCCGCGATTTTTTGATACGGGGTGGCGACGATGGCAGACGCGATAGCGAGATAGACGGGGTGTTCGAGATTGCGCCCAGTGCGTATTACAAGATGGGAGAATAATTGCTATGACCCTGGAACCAACATTGCTTGCCCACCTTACTCCGATGCTGACTGACCGCGTAGAAGATATGGCGGTCGAGGCGCTTGGGTACATTCTGTCCAAGTCACCGGCGTCCAGAAACGCCCTAAACCTTATGCTTCAGAGTGGCGTGCCGGAAATCAAATCTGTCGAGCAAGTGCGAACTCAGGTTACCGGCGACACCGGAGCGCGTCCGGACCTTGTCGGCTTCGACGCTGATGACGCAGAGCGCGTACTGATTGAAGCCAAGTTCTGGGCGGGACTCACCGAAAACCAGCCAAACGGCTATCTGGAAAGGCTCCCGAAAGACGGACCATCCGCGCTGCTGTTCGTCGCGCCGGAAGCGAGACGCGATACCCTTTGGGCTGAGTTGCGCCGCCGTGTGAGTTTCGAACTGAGAGATAGCGCGGAAGAAGGCGGGCTGCGGAGCGCAGCGGTCATAGGCAGTCAACGCTATCTGATGCTGACGAGTTGGCGATCGTTGCTCAGTCAGATGGAAAATAGCACAGGAGAAGGGTCGCCCGAACGGAACGACATTCGCCAACTGCAAGGGCTAACCGAGCATATGGATGAAGATGCATTTCTGCCTATTCGGCCAACCGAACTCGCGCCTGAGTTTCCTCGCCGCATGCTTAATTTGAGACACCTTGTTGATGCAGCGACAGACAAGGCACGTGCCGACGGATTTGTGAGCACGAGTGGATTGATGGTCACTCCATGGGTAACCGGATATGGGCGGTGGATTAAGTTAGGAGGGACAAATGTTTGGTTCGGTATCAATTTCGAACTATGGGTGCTCGAAGACGGCACACCTATATGGCTGGATTTCCGCACAGCCAAGAACGGCCAAATCAAACCTGCTGAAGCGCGCCGCAGGTTGAACCTAACTGATGACAAGGCATTCATCCCGATTCACCTTCCTACAGGTGTGGAATACGACACTGTCCTTGATGCAGTGGTGAGAAAATTGAAGAGCATCGGACATAAGATTAACCCTGATTACGAGCTCTGAAATGGCTAATCGGTAGAGAATTAGCAAGATTTCGGACTGCATGGCTTGACGAAACCCGCAAATTAAGCGATTATACGAGTAATGAGAAAGAGCGGGGCATCAGTCACTTGATAGGCACTTGATAGGAGAGGGAAAATGGCGACTAACGGCAACGGTCATCACGAGAAGACGGTGGTAGTCTTGCAGCTTTCCGGCGGCAACGATGCCCTGAACACGGTCATTCCGTACAACGACGGACAGTATTACGACAACAGGCCCTTCGTGAACATTCCGCAGGACGAAGTGCTTAAGTTGGACGACAAGCTCGGTCTTAACCCTGCGATGGCGCCAATCAAGTCGCTGTGGGACGATGGCAAGGTCGCACTCATTAACGGCGTCGGCTATCCGAGTCCCAACCGGTCGCACTTCCGCTCGATGGATGTGTGGCACACTGCCGAGAGCGAGCAGGTCGGCGACGATGGCTGGCTCGGCAGGGCTATCCGCGAGCTTGACCCGCAGGCGGAGAATGTGCTGACAGGCGTTAACTTCGGTCGCGGTCTGCCGCGCGCGCTGTACGCCAAGGGCGTGCCCGTCGCATCAGTCGGCAACCTCGAGACATACGGACTGTTCCCGGACATCAAGGACGAAGCGGCGCGCAACCTCGCGCTTGAGGCTTTCACACAGATGTACGGCGGCAGCGGCAGAGACATCATCGCCAACTTCATCTCGCAGACCGGCACGGACGCGCTCAAGGGCGCCGATGTTCTGCGAGTTGCGCCGCAGCGCTATTCGTCCAGCATCGAGTATGCGGACAACCCCATCGCCGAGAATATGAAGTCCATCGCGCAGGTGATGACCGCCGGTCTCGGTACGCGCGTCTATTACACGCAGCACGGCAGCTTCGACACGCACGCCTCTGAGCTGACCAGCCACGCCAAGCTGTGGCAGGACGTGTCCGGCGCAGTCGGCGACTTTATGGACGACATGAAGGAGCACGACATGGACAAGGATGTCGTGGTGCTGCTGTTCTCCGAGTTCGGCAGGCGCATCCGCGACAACGGCGCTGGCACCGACCACGGTTCCGGCGGCGTGGCGTTCGTCATCGGCGGCGATGTCAATGGCGGAATGTACGGCGACTTCCCGTCGCTTGACGACGACAAGCAGCTGGAAGGCGACCTGCACTTCAGCAACGACTTCCGCAGCACATACTCCACCATCGCAGAGCGCTGGCTTGGCATCGACCCGGTGCTGACCACCAACGGCAAGTACGAGCAGTTCGACTTCATTTCGAAGTAATCGCCAACCGGAGTTTGGCATAAAGAGGGGATGCCCGCATTTCAACGGGCATCCCTATTTCTTTGCCGATATTCTCACTATGCAGTGTTTTTCAATTCGTCATTCCTACTTTCGCAGGAATCCACTAGTTTGCGCTGCTTACGCGCGCAATATCCCCCTATGGTAAGAATACCTTTTTGCCGGTCATCTTACCCTGCCCCATCCCGTTCATAGATGTAATTTAGCTAACAACAGGCCTCTTGTCCGCCCACGGCATCGCGCGCTCGAATGCCGCGGATGCCGCCAGCACCGTCTCCTCGTCGCCCTTGCGCCCCACGATGTGCAGCCCGATGGGCATGCCGTCCGCCGAGTAGCCGCACGGCACAGTCGCGGCAGGATGTCCTATCATATTGATGGGATGGGTGAACGGCAAGAAGCTCCAGCCCTTGACATGGGCGTTGCGCTTGCCTTCTATCACCTCGGGGTACTCACCCACCGGGAACGCGGTCGTCGCCATCGTGGGCGACAGCAGCAAGTCGTACTCCTCGAACACATCGGCGAATTGGTTTATCATCCGGTCTCGGCGGCCCAGCGCCTTCACATAGTCCCCCGCGCTGAACTCCTTGCCATCCTCGATGAGCATGCGACCATACCAAGTCAGTGGGTCCGACGGGTCGTCGAGCAGGTGCCCCTGCGTAAGGTAAGAATTGCACCCTGACATGACCCACCAGATTTCAAACGGGTCCTCCAGCATCAAATCGCTCTCATCAATGGAGCACCCCAACCCCTCGAACACTCGCGCACCCGCGGCGCACACTTCCACCACCTCTGCATCAACTCCGGCATAGCCGAAGTCCGCACTCCAAGCCATACGCAGCCCATTGATGTCCCTGTCCACCGCAGCCACGAATTCGGGCACAGGCGCATGCAAGGATGAAGCGTCTCGCGGGTCGTATCCTGCCAGTGCCTGCAAGAGTATAGCGGAGTCCTTCACCGTGCGCGTCATAGGCCCATTCTGACCCAAGAGGTTGACGAGCGGAACATCCTGCGGCACGCCACTGAAGCCGGAGACGCGCCCCTGCGTTGGCTTGATGCCGTATATGCCGCAGAAACTCGCGGGAATCCGTATCGAACCGCCTCCGTCACTGCCCGTGCCGAGCGAGCACAGCCCGGCCGCTACCGATGCGCCCGCGCCGCCACTCGACGCGCCCGATGTGCGCTCGGTGTTCCACGGGTTACGGCAGTCATCCCCCAGGCGGTTTTCGTTCGCGCCAAGGGAGCCGAACTCCGGCGTGTTGGTCTTCCCCAACAGGATTGCCCCGCTCGCCTTCACCCGCTCCGCAACGGCAGAGTCCGCCGCGGGAATGTGATCTTTGTAAGCAAGCGAACCTGAGGTAGTACGCACGCCCTTCGTCATCACAAGGTCTTTTATCGAAATCGGAACGCCGTGCAATGGGGCAAGCTCATCCCCCCGCATCACGGCATCCTCGGCTGCGTGCGCTGCCTCCATTGCCATGTCCGGCAACAGTGTCAGGTACGAGTTCAGCTGGGAGTCCAGTCGCTCGATCCGGTCGAAATAGAGCTGCGTAATCTCGACCGGCGAGATTTGCTTGTCCGCAATCAGCGAGGCAAGCTCATGGGACGGGACAAAAGCGAGATTTTCATCAGTGTTCGGCATCGGCTTTAACTCCATTCCATCTTGTTTATCCTGTGCATCGATGTCAGTTTAACTCACCGGCGGCTTCCTGTCCGCCCAAGGCATCGCGCGCTCGAACGCCGCAGACGCAGCCAGAACCGTCTCCTCGTCACCTTTGCGCCCCACGATGTGGAGTCCAACAGGCATGCCGTCCGACGAGAAACCGCAAGGCACGCTCGCTGCAGGATGCCCGATTGTATTGATGGGATGAGTGAACGGCACGAAGCTCCAGCCCTTCCTGTTGGCATTTTCTTTGCCGCCTATAACGTGAGGATATTCCCGCACCGGGAACGCTGTCGTGGGCATCGTCGGAGACAGAATCAGGTCATACTCATCGAACACGTCAGCAAACTGGTTTATCATACGGTCGCGCCCACCCATCGCCTTGATGAAGTCGCCAGCGCTGAATTTACTGCCATCCTCGATTGCCATACGTCCGTACCACGACAGGGGATCAGAAGGATCGTCCAGCAAGTGCCCCTGTGTTACGAACACATTCGAGGCAAAGAAGACCCACCATGTCCCGAACGGGTCATCCAGCGCCAGATCGCTGTCCTCCACTGTGCAGCCCAGTCCCTCGAAAACGCGCGCTGCCCCCGCACTCACCTCAACGACCTCCGCGTCAACGCCCGCATACCCGTAGTCAGGACTCCACGCGATACGCAATCCACTAATGTCTTTGTCCACTGCTCCAACAAAGTCAGGCACCGGCTCGCGCAACGACGCCGAGTCTCGCGGATCAAAGCCCGCCAGTGCTTGCAACAATATCGCCGAGTCCTTGACCGTGCGCGACATCGGTCCCTGCTGGCTGGTGATATTCAGGAGAGGCGCCGCCGGAGGAACGCCGCTGAAGCTAGAGACACGTCCCTGCGTCGGCTTTATGCCGTAGATGCCGCAGAAGCTCGCAGGAATGCGAATAGAGCCGCCGCCGTCTCCGCCTGTTCCCAGCGAGCACAGACCCGCCGCCACCGCCGCGCCCGCGCCACCGCTGGACGCGCCCGATGTACGCTCTGTGTTCCACGGGTTGCGGCAGTCGTCGCCAAGACGGTTCTCATTCGCGCCCAGCAACCCAAACTCAGGCGTATTCGTCTTGCCCAGTATCACCGCGCCCGTAGCCTTCACGCGCTCCACCACCGCTGAATCCGCTTCCGGTACATTATCCTTGTAGGCGAGCGACCCCAAGGTGGTGCGAACGCCTGCCGTCATCTGCAAGTCCTTGATGGATATCGGCACACCGTGCAGCGGCCCAAGCTCATCGCCCCGCATCACGGCATCTTCCGCAGCCCGCGCTGACTCCATTGCCATGTCCTGCGTCAGCGTCAGGTACGAGTTTAGCTGCGAGTCCAGCCGCTCGATTCGATCGTAATAAAGCCGCGTGACTTCAACCGGCGATACTTGCTTGTCGGCAATTAGAGCGGCAAGTTCATAAGACGGCGCAAACGCGAAATTCTCATCTATGTTCGGCATTGGTCAAATCTCCTATCCATCCTTGTCTATCCTGTACATCGATGTGAGTTTAACTCACCGGTGGCATCTTGTGCACCCAGGGCATCACACGCTCGAACGCCGCCGACGCAGCCAATACCGTCTCCTCATCGCCATGTCGTCCCACGATATGCAAGCCGATGGGCATGCCGTCTGACGAAAAGCCGCACGGCACACTTGCGGCGGGATGCCCGATGGCGTTGACCGGATATGTAAACGGCAGGTAACCGAAGAACGGATCGACTTCCTGCCCTGCCACGCTTGTCGGATGCTGCTCTATCTCGAATGCGGGCACTGCCATCGTTGGCGAGAGCAGCAGGTCGTAATTCTCGAAGTATTCGTCAAACCGCGCCTTGACGATATCCAACTCGCCGATTGCCCTGGCGTAATCGGCTGCGGTCTGTGTGGCTGCAAACTCCATATTGGCGCGGAAGTAGTCCGTCAGGTCGCCGCCATGCTCGTGCAGCAGATAACCTGACGACGCGTATGTGTTCACGGCGAAGAGCACGCGGAACGCCTCCTGCGGCGAGTCGAGCGCAAACCCGCTTTCACCGACCGCGCAGCCCATCTCCGCGAATACCTGCGCCGCGCTGCCGCAAACATCCACGACCTCCGGGTCAACCGCAGCGTATCCGAAATCAGGACTCCACCCGATTCGCAGACCGCTGATGTCGCGGTCGAGCGCGGCGATGTAGTCGCCCGGTGTGTCCCGCAATGATCCTGCATCGCGCGCGTCCCGCCCTGCAAGCGCCTGCAATAGAATCGCCGAATCCCGCACCGTGCGCGTAATCGGACCCGACTGGCTTAGTTGATTGGCTACGGCGGGCGCAGCACGACCGCCATAGCGCGGCACCCGCCCCTGCGTGGGCTTGATGCCGTACAGCCCGCAAAAACTTGCGGGAATACGAACTGAGCCTCCCCCATCACTTCCAGTCGAAATGGCGCAAAGCCCGGCTGCCAGTCCGGCTGCCGCGCCCCCGCTCGACCCGCCCGGTGTGCGCTCCGTATTCCACGGATTGCGGCATGGCTCACCCAGCAGATTCTCAGTCGTGCCCCTGTGTCCGAACTCCGGCGTGTTCGTCTTGCCAAGAATGATCGCGCCCGATGCCTTCACTCGCTCGACCACTATCGAATCCTCATCAGGTATCCTGTCCTTGAACACAAGACAGCCGCTCGTTGTGCGTATGCCCCTGGTCAACTCCAGGTCCTTGATGGAGATTGGCACGCCGTGCAGTGTGCCGAGAGCGTCGCCGCGCATTACCGCACTCTCCGCATCCCTCGCAGCCTGCATCGCCTCATCCTGCGTTAGCGTCAGGTATGAGTTCAGCTGCGAGTCCAGTCTGTCGATGCGGTCAAAATACAGTTGCGTTAGATCAACGGGCGACACTTGCTTATCGGCGATAAGCGCGGCAAGTTCGGACGCCGGAGTGAATGCGAGGTTTTCGTCGATGTTCGGCATGGTAAGCCTCCAAATGCCCACAGCGTCTAGTAGTGCTGGTCGAGAAGTATCACGTTGCCGTCGGGGTCCTTCAGTGAGGCGCTGCAGGGACCAGACGTCATCATGTCTGCCTCATAATCGAATTCAAGATTGTGCTTCTTCAATGCCGCCTGAATGGGGCGCAGGTCTTCTGGATTGAAAGTCAGGATATTCATGTCGAACATACCCTGAAACAGGCCGATAGTCGCGCTCTCGTTCTGGAGAATGCGCCACTTCTCCGTCTCAGTGTCCGCATACTCCTCGTTTTGATGACCGCCGTCTATCACCTTGAAGCCAAACTTCCCGTAGAAGTCCAGAGACTTCTCCATGTCCTTAATGGCAAGGCTTATCGAAAAATTTCCGAGTTCCAATTCTTCATCCCTTCTCGTTCCACTTGTGCAAGCCGATGACATTGTTCTCAGGGTCCATAAACACGGCAATCTGCCCCATGCCGCCGGGAATGTCGGTGGGAGGCACGACTGCACTGCCACCCAAACTGACTACCTTATCCAGCGTAGCCTGCAAGTCGTCCGCCTGCACATAGAACATCACATAATTGGGCGGCATATTCTCGTTTGTCTTGATGATGCCGCCGGGAATGCCGCCCTCTTCGTTCTGAATGAACAAGTACGGGCTGACGGCAGCCGATGCTGCCTCCGCTTCGCTGATGTTCCAGCCGAACAGGTCGCTGTAAAACTCTCTCAGCCCCTCCGCGTTCCTGCCACCTATCTCGAAATACACTACCGGGTTTGCCATTCAACGCTCCTTTACCTAACAAAGATGCACATAATCCTATCGGCAGTCGCTCACCTTGTCCATCCATGTTCGTGCTCCTGTTTTGTGGTATTATCCGAGTTTGAAATCAACACCCGGCAGAGAGGGCGCGAGACAATACTGCGCGAGATGGCTGGGGACAGGGACGAATTCGCAGCGTGGATGGAGAATGTTATCTTGAAGTCCTGGCAGGGATGAATGGTGTGGGGGCGCAGTCGGCGGTGGACTATGACGCGGACGATGACGGGCTGATTGAGATCGAGTGGCTGGAGCAGCTGGATGCGGTGCGGCAGTGCCTTAGTTTCTGTCAAGAGCGGAGTGCGGCCGTGGCCCAATCTACCGATGGATGAATATCACTCCGACCAATACCCATGCTTTGGCAATACGGGCGTACACAAGGGGACTTATGAACGAGCAGACTACGAAGTATCGCGAACTGATTGTCTATATCGCAGATCAATGCAAAGATGATAGTCGATTTGGCACTATGAAATTGAAGGCTATCATTATTCTTAGCAGATCTTTACGCCTATCAGCCGTCGAGGAAATCAATAACCGGAACGCCATACAAGTATCTGCGCCTTGGTGGAATCCCAGCTAATCAAGATTTCGACGAGATCCGTCAATCACTAATCGACGAAGGATCAGTGCGTCTAGCTCAAGGACGTCAGCATAGGGTCATTGCAGTACGTCAACCTGACTCGAAAGAGTTTAGCACCGAAGAACTTCGTATCGTAGATGATGTGATAGACTAACTAAAGGGTATGAACTCAAGGACGCTTACAGCGTTTGTTTCCAGGGCTGCTGAAACAGCCCCGTTCACATGTTACTTGGCATTCAAAGACTTCTTCGCGTTGTCAACGATGAAGCGTATGGCACCCCTGACTTCCTGTGCCCTGGCAACAGGGGTTGTACCACCTTCTGCCACGAGTCCTGCTCTAACCCATAGCGACCTCTTAATAGTGTTCTCAAATGAATGCTTGCGTATGTAGCGCGCCATTGGTTCAGTATCTTCACCCACTTCGACTTGCCAACTGTAGAAGCATCCAGCGAGCACTCTGATTATCGTTGCGTTAAATGCAAATGTCTCTCGCCGTCGGTCCGGAATGAATTCCGAGGCCTCAACGTCCCCATTCAAGAGATTGTCGTATTCTTCGCAAGAAGAAGGCATGAAATCGTCTGCCCACTCAAGGCTGCGTTTAATGACAGGCTCATAATCTGCCATAAACTCATCGTTACGAACCCTACTAATTCGACCGCCGTACCCCACCATCAGTGTCTTCAAAACTACTGCGAGTTGATTGAAGGACAGTAGATATGGAGCGGTACGAGCAACGGTACTGCGTTCCATATCGATGCGATCTCGCAAGAATTCGCTCTGTCCCATGACTTCTGCTGCAGCCAAATTGAAAGGGTCGCGGTCATCAAAACGTGCCTTGGTAATCGCTTCGATAGGTTTGGTCTTAGCGGCATCGGAGAACATTCGCTGAAGAGCCTTGATCTCTCCCTCCAAATACAGGACTATAGGCACGGATTGACGTTGAAGCGATTCGCGCTTCGAACGTATATCGACCAGCTGTTTATTCAACAATTTGATAACGTCCGGATTCTGCCCATTCCGCTTGGCGGAATTCAAGGAACTGGCCACGCCGGATTCTTTTTCACGAAGGTTTGTCAGGAGGTCCTGTATTGCCCTTCGTCTATGCTGCCCGTCAAACAACCTCAGGGTGTTCAACCGGTTGAATGGTATTTTCAGTTGGCCAAAGGCTTGGCTCACGTTGCCATCTTCGTCAGGAAAGCCTTCGAACTCCACACCGTTAGGGTCAATACCTACTAATATGGAGCCAGATATCCAATCGTCCGAATGGTCGTCCAAGTATGTTTCTATCACTCTGGCATGAGACGGGGTGAGGCGTCGATTTGCTTCACGAACCACATCCTCGTCAATTCTCTGGGGCAACATGCCGTCCAGCTGTTCCAGAGTGAGCGCGAATGTAAACACGCTCCGTCTTCCTTGATTGAACCTGTGTGCAGGTATCCGGAAATACTGTTCCTGTGTTGCGGGCATAACCATCATGGTGTTTTCACCTCCTAAATAACATATTATTTACTATCTTATTTTAATTGTACCACAGGCGGTTATCTTATGTCAAGTTTTGACAGCAAAATACCCATAAGATATAGTAGGCGATGGGCGACAAGGTAATAAACGGTCACTCCGCTACAGGTCGCCGCAGGTGGTGGTCATGATGGTGACGGCTACACCCAGGCCTGACGCTGATGCGTCATCGGGTGGCGGGTGCAATTCGGTGGGCGCGGTGCCTTTGGGAGCAGGGGCGGCGAACTTGTTGTTTGTGGTTACGCCGCTGGCTATAATTGGGGCATGAAGTATCCAGCGTTAATTGACGGGGAGGCTGGCGCTTACGGAGCGGTATTCCTGGATTTGCCGGGCTGCGTGGCTATGGGCTGTACCGTGGATGAGGTCGTTCGCAATGCGGAAGATTCTATGCGCGACTGGATTGCCAGTATGGAGGCAAACGGGCAGAGGGTTCCTGAGCCGAGTTCTTTGGAATCTATCGCGGTTCCTTCCGGCAGCACGCTTACCTCTATTTCGCTAGTCGGAGTCTTGCAGTAGAGGCGCGCTCGCTCCAATTGCTGAGGTATTTGTTGATGACGAGGACGCAACCGAACCGCTATACGCACACCAGCAACGCCATACTGCCGCGCACCGAAGCGCAGCCGTATGGCGTTCCTGCTTTTCGGGATGTTGATTAGGGTGCATCGTATCCTTTCTCCGTGCACCCCTGTTTTGTGGTATCATCCGCGCTGAAATCAACACTCACGAGAGAGGATGCATGACATGAAAATTACCAATATCGAAACTTTCATAGTGGACGCGGGCTGGCGACCCTGGATGTTCGTCAAAGTCGAGACCGACGAGGGCATCACAGGCTGGGGCGAGTGCAGCGACGGGCGCTCCCCTCACGGCATCGAGGGCACTATACGCGACATGAAGCCGCTGCTCATCGGCAAGGACCCGCGCGCGTTCGAGATGCGCTTCCAGGACATGTACCGCATTACACGCCAAAGTCCGGGCGGCATCGCGGCTAAGGCAATCGCCGGACTCGACTGCGCCTTCATCGACATCAAGGCAAAGGCGCTCGGCATATCGGTCGCGGAGTTGTTCGGCGGTCCCACGCGCGAGAAGGTGCGCGTTTACTGGTCACACTGCGGCAGTTCGCGCGTGCGCCATCACGACATCCTTGGCGTGCCGCCGATAGATTCCTGGCAGTCGATCACAGACCTTGGGCATGAAGTCAAGGAGCGCGGCTTCACGGCGCTGAAGACGAACATTATCATGCCGGGCGAAGGTGCGACTTTTGGCGGCGGGTTCAGCGGCGGTATAGGCTCGACCGACCAGTACGCGCCAAAGTGGTTGATGCCGCACATCGAGAAGCTCATCGGCACATTCCGCGACGCCGTGGGTGATGACATCGACATCAACCTAGACTTGAACTTCCACTTCAAGACGGAGGGCGCGCTGCGCATCGCCAAGGTGCTGGAGCAGTTCGACATGCTGTGGATGGAAATCGACATGTACGAACCGAAGAGCCTGCGCCAGATTAAGGACTCCACGACCACGCGCATCTGCACCGGCGAGAACCTGTTCTACATGCGCGACTACATCCCCTACTTCGAGAACCACTCGGCGGATATGTTCATGATTGACGTGCCGTGGAACGGGTTCAGCCAATCTAAGAAAGTCGGCGATTTGGCAGAGGTGTATCAGCACAATGTCGCGCCGCACAACTACTACAGCCACCTGTCGAGCTTCGTCAGCGCGAGCCTGTGCGCCACGCTGCCGAATGTGCGCATTATGGAAATCGACATCGACGACATCCCGTGGAAGGACGAGCTCACGACCACCGTCCCCGAAATAATCGACGGCTACATGACCGTCCCCACCGTCCCCGGCTGGGGCGCGGACATCAACGAAGAGGTCGCGCTGGCGCATCCGTGGGACGAGAACAGCCTGTCGGAAGTGCAGACGGCGGGGTATAAGGTGCCGGTGCGGTAGGGGTTAAACAGTAGCGCCACAACTGAATCAGGCGTTGTAAAAGTTCCAAGCACGGCAGAACGCACGGCAAGGGTCGATGCGCCCTTGCCTCGTCTGGCGACCAAAGCGGACATCATGGACGGAGGCTTGGCTGACGAGACTGATTTATGCTGTGAGTGTTGGCATCTTGATAAGTGATGGGCTGAGTCTGGCAAGGCTGTTTTAGAGGATTCAGCAGTGGTTGGCAGAATAGCATTCATGCGAAAGCGCCTGACTCGCCTCGAGGAGTAATCTATGGAATTCATGGTTGTCGGCATAATCGTGGGATTGATTGTCGGCGGTGTTGCTAGTTGGCTCGTGCGGAGCGCAAGCGCCACGAGCGAAGCCGCGGCATTGGTTGCCGAGCACAAGGAATCGGTGAGCAGCATCACTGCCGAGCACCGAGAAGAAGTGGCGGAATTGCAAGGCAGATTGCAGCAAGTCGATGACACGCAATCAATTGTCGATGCTGCCAAAGAGCAACTCAACACCGAGTTCCAAGCTGCAGCAAGCCGTGCGCTGCAGAACAACAATGAACAATTTCTCCAATTGGCGCAGGCGGATATGGGAAAAACTATGGAATCTGCCAAGAGCGAGTTCAACCAAAGGCATCAACAATTCCAAGAGTTGGTGAAGCCGTTAGCCGAAAACTATGGCAAACTGAACCCGCAGATTGAATCGCTGACTTCGGAAGTCCGAACAATAACGACGGAAACCGCGCGCCTAGCAGGTGCGCTTACGGACAATCAGGCTGTGGGGAATTGGGGCGAAATACAACTCCGACGCGTCGTTGAGATTGCCGGCATGACTGCGTACTGCGAATTTCAAGAGCAAGTTACGACTAACGACGGCAAGCCGGATATGGTCATAACGCTGCCTGAACGCCGGTCAGTTGTCGTAGATGCCAAAGCGTCCACTGCGGCATTCCTGGAGGCTAGGCAATCGGACGACGAAGGCGCGGCGGGCGCGGCATTGACAAAGCACGCCAGCGCGCTGAAGAAGCAAGTGGATAGTTTGGCGGGCAAGAATTACGGCAATCAGGTCGAAGGATCATTGAACTTTGTGGTGATGTTCGTACCAGGCGACCAATTTCTGGCTGCAGCGCTAAGGGCAGACCCGAATTTGGTGGAACATGCGATGAGCAAACAGATCGCCATTGCTACGCCCGCATCGCTTATAGCCATGCTGTGGGCAATTCAGAACGGCTGGCAGCAGCTCAGATTCGCCGAGAACGCCCAAGAAATCAAAGAAGCCGGCGAAGAAATGCACAACAGAATGCTGACATTTATCAGCCGTTATCAAGATGTTGGTAGGGACTTGAACAGAGTTGTCAATAGATTCAATGACTCGGTTGGTTCATTCGATCGTCGTATTATCCCACAGGGAAGGAAGTTCTCCCAGCTGGTAGTCGGGGATGAAGACGCGTACAGGATTCCTGAAAGAGTCGAAAATCCTGTACGCTTCTCTCGGTATGCTACTCAAAGCGATCAAGAGTCGGCAGCCGGTTAATTTTGTTTACCACAGTAAACTCGACAGTTGCCGCTGCGACAAGAGCGACGAATTATCGCCGCCCTGTCTGTATTATGCGCTGTGTTTAATTTGTTACCCCGTCCATGCGTACTTCTTCGCCACATCCTCACGGAGGTCGGTGCCCCAGCCGGGGGCTGTGGGTATTTTCATCATGCCGTTGTTGACTTCGGGCAGGACGGTGAACAGCTCCTCGCGCCATGGCGCCTGCACCGGGTCGCTCTCGCTTATGCGCACGTTGTTCACGGAGGCGCATAGGTTCATCGTCTGGAAGTTCGACAGATGGCTGTTGTAGTTGTGTGGCGCGACATTTATGTCGAACAGCTCCGCCATGTTCGCGGCGCGGCGCGCGGGGATGAAGCCCTGCCACTGCACATCGAGTTTCATGAAATCCATGGAGCGGTTCTGCAAGAGTTCGAGATAGTTCAGCGGACCAAGCTTCTGCTCGCCGGAGCATATCGGCGTGCGCGTGGCGTCCTTGACCATACGGAGACTATCAGCGTCGAGGTTGTCGATTTCCATCCACATCAGGTCGTACGGCTCAAGCGCCTGAGCCAGCCGTATCTGCGCCTCCGCTTTGAAGTTCACATTGACGTCTAGGCAGATGCTGGCATCCGGTCCCGCCTCTTCGCGCATCGCCGCTATCTGATCTACGGCAGCCTTGCGAAGCGCGCGCTCCATTACCTGGTCGTGCGGTCCTGTCGTGCCTTGGCTTATCGTGCGGAACGGGTCGCCGGGAATCTGGATGTTCGTCTTCATCGTGTCATAGCCGGCATCCAGCGCCTGGCGGACGAGCGACTTGATGTCGTCATAGTTGCGGATCGGCTCCCTGCCCAGCGCTTTGTAGTTGCTGGACTGGTAGCTAATCAGGTGCGACCAATAGACCTTCTGCTCGGTGCGTGTCGGTCCGCCGACGAGTTCGTGCACAGGAACGCCCATCGCCTTGCTCTTCACATCCCAGAGAGCGAGCTCGATTCCAGCGATTGCCATCCATGTCGCGCCGCCGTATGACGAGCGCGACGAGCGCACCATATTCGTGTAATGCTGCTCCACGCTGCGCGGGTCTTTGCCAATTATGTGGAGCGATAGGTCTTCGACAAGCCCTGCCAAGCCTTTGGCAAGGTCGCCCACGCCAAACTCGGAGTAGCCGGTGATGCCTTCGTCCGTGCGGACGGCGCAGTACAGCCATGGGCGAGTCAGCGACTTCACTGCAAATGTGTCGATAGCGGTAACTTTCAAATTCGTTCTCCCCTGCTTAATGTAGTGTGTTTGGTATGCTGCATTTATGACGCGAACGACATTAGGACAGGGTGCGGCACGATGATTTGCCGAGCGACTGTCTCTCAGGTATCAGATGGATTGCGGCAAATCGTGTCCGGCGGCGAATTCGCGTATCGAATGTGCAATCGCGTCCGGCCGTTCCATATACATATTGTGCCCGGTGTTTTCGATGATCAGTCGGTGGAAATCGGGGATGCCGTCCTGCACCTCGTTGAGTTCCTTGATGCGCGTGCTATGCCCGCTGCTGCGGATGAACAGGATGGGCAAACCAAGTTCGGCGAACACGGGCTTTAGGTCGACATTGTCACCGTCACGGTCGAGCCAGTTGAATGTGTACGACGACCATTTCATGTCTATCAAGCCGTCGTCGCGCCGGTATGCTTCGTGCGCCACCACATCGTCTAACACTTCGGGATGCCAGCTTGATGCTGCCCGGTGCTTGCTCAAATAACCGTGTAGATCTTCGCGGCTTTGCCAAGTGCTGCGTTCTGCGTGTTCTCTGCCCGCTACCATCTTGTGAAAGCGCTCGTCAACCACGACCATAGGCTCCATCAGCACGAGCTGCGAGAACATGCCTGGACGCTTCTGCGCGCAAAGCGACATGACCACGCCCCCCGTGGAGTGAGCCACGCCAAATACGCCGCGCAAGTCCAACGCATCGCAGAATGCGGCGAGGTCGTCCACGCGCTCAGCGAACCGGTAGCCGCGTGGCGTCCAATCACTGCCGCCGTGTCCGCGCATGTCCAACGCAATGATGCGGTACTCGTCCACGAGCCTGCGTGCCACCGCGTCCCAGCTGCGGCTCGTGCGCATGTCGCCGTGTAGCAGCAGCATCGCAGGACCGTCGCCGCCCCAGTCAACATAGCGAAGTGTAATGCCGCGCGCGCTGATTTTGTGGCTTGTCGGCTGTTTCAAATGCACTCCTCTTGCCGCATTGTTACGGCTATGCGCTGGTATAATGCGGCTGCAAAAATTTGGCAACGGATTTATGGATGGATAGGTTTGAGCTTTACTACATCTACGCGCTTTCGCAGATTCAAGAACAAGACGCACGCAGACAATCTACTGAAGGAAAAGCGCGGTTCTTACTGACTTTAAGCATAGCTTTAATCGGCGTGGCAGGGTTGGTTACAGCCAACTTTGGCGGTGGTGAAATAACATAGGATTCGTGGATTTTCGCAATTCTTTCGGCAATCGCCTTCATCTTTTCGGTCGTTCCATGGACTTGACCATTTCACACCTTCCAAACCTCAATCAGCGCGCGCGTTTCCCATATTCTAGCACAGGGAAACGCGCTTAAAGCGAATATGTTCGACTACTGATCACGCCAGTTCCAGTTCTTCGAGAATGGCGGGGATGCCTTGCTTCTCTTCGGCGGTTAGCGGGCGCAGTGGGCGGGATACGGTGTCGTCGTCGATGACGCCCATGTGCTTGAGCGCCGACTTCATGCCTGCGAAGCTTGCAGCATTTGCGCCGCCGCCTTGCGCCAAGCGGGAAATCTTGCCAGCGGCCATGATGGTCGCGTTGCTCTTGCGTACTCCTTCGGTGTCGCCTACCTCGCCCGCTTCCCAGCCTGCAGACGCCGCGGCGGGTATCAAGTTCGCGATGCCGGGGATGACACCTTGCACGCCGACCGAGCCAGCAGTCGTGATGCGGAATGCCGTGCCGAGGAAGCGCAGCAGTGATATGTCGCCCTGCTGACAGAGCACATTAAGCTCGGCTAGCAATTCGCCTGCGCCGGAGCTGTCCTTGACGCCGACGACCGCGCCTTCGCCTGCGAGCGTGGCTATCGTGCCGGGCGCGACGGCGGACTTGACCGTCTGCGGTATGTTGTACACCCAGAGTGGCGTGCCGACGCGCGCGCTGATGTGCCGATAATGGTCGAGAATTTCGTCCTGCGCGTTGGGATAGTAGTACGGAGGAGTAACGGCGACTCCGTCCATACCCATTTCCTGCACTTCAAGCGCCATGTTGATGGAGAGCTGCGTGCTAGCGCCGGACACATTACCGATAATCGGCACTCGCCCGTTCACTTCATCGACAACGGCATCCATGCTGACTAGGCGCTCTTTGTCCGACAGGTTCGCGAATTCGCCGGTCGTGCCGGACACCCATATTCCGTGCACGCCGTTGTCTATCAGGTAGTTCACCAAGCGGCGCAGCGATGGTACATCCACGCTCTCGTCGGACTTCAGCGGCGTGAGTATGGGAACAATTACGCCTTTGATTTCTTTGTCTGCCATTTTCCTTATCCTCCTGTTGTTCGTTTACTCAGTTCCACTGATCCAACGATTACATTATCTAGTAGTTTAGGGATCGATGAATTGAATGAGTTGCGATCGACAAGTGAGTTCGCTTTCGGTTCAAGTTTTTTGGATAGATCAGCAAAACTTGAGAACAATCTGATGAAAGTCCCTTTTCCTCGCTGACCTATCCCGCTCCCTAAAATGAATTCGCCCGTATATCCATTATCCATTGGCGGCATTAGATCTGGAAGCAAATGGTGAATGGTTTTGGAACCTGCAACTATTTTTGCCTTTGTGGGTGAGCCGTCTTTTGAACGCACAACGATACTCAAATTGCTAATCACTTCCCAAAGTGTTTCAGATACAGCAGAAACTTGGCTCTGGGATAATTCTTCAATACGTTTGTTCCCCAAAGGATCAAGATTCCCCCCCGCTTGTCTGATTTGTGCATTGAATTCATCGAACTCAATAAGTCTGTTACCACGGGCACCAATGCCCCAAGCTGACAATGTTGCGTAGAGATGCTCTACGAAAAGATTATCATCGCTTGCTTTACTGGGAAGACAAAAGAAGTCTCTTCGCTGGATGGTTTTAATATGAAAGTACCTCTGCGGTCCTCTAAATGGGCTAACGCGTGTAAGCTTGTCAAGCGTTTCTATATCCAGTTCAGCAAGTACATCTAAACTCAACATTTCCATTTCGTCCATTTCACTTCCAATTCAAGGATCATTTGTATGCAGAACGAGCCGACGCACCGCATTTCGGTGTCATCGGCCCGTCTATATGTGCCTTGGCTCGCGGCAATGAGGGCGCTATGCGCCGCCACCGATGGCGGGCAAAAAATGCACCTCGCTGTCTTCATTCACCTTTTCCAGCATGCCCAAGGGCGTAACCTCGCCGTCAACCGCTACAGATATGTTCGGCTTGACGCGATCGTCTTCGACCAGCCGCGCCTTGAACCCCGGGTACTCGCTCTCCAGATTGTTGATGATCTGTCGAACTGTCGCGCCCGGAATCTGCACTCGCGTCTTGCCGTCCGTGAGGCTCTGCATCAGAGAAGGAACGAATACTGTCGCCATAGCACTAGCTCTGCTTCCAAGTCTCTTCCATAATCGCGACCGGGCTCATCGGCAGCCTTTCCATGCGAATGCCGGTGGCGCTGTGGACAGCGTTGGCGATAGCCGGGGTAGGCGGCACGATGTTCGCTTCGCCCACGCCGCGCACGCCGAAGGGATGGTCGCTCGGCACTTCCACTATGACCGTGTCGATCATCGGCAGGTCAAGCGAGGTGGGCATGCGATAGTCCAGCAGCGTGGAATTCGCCATAGTGCCATCGTCGGTCATGTAATACTCTTCGTTGAGCGCCCAGCCGATGCCCTGCACGCTGCCGCCCTGCATCTGCCCTTCGACATAGCTCGGGTGGATAGCCTTGCCGGCGTCCTGCACGACGGTGAAGCGCGTAACTTCGGTCTTGCCGGTTGCCGGGTCCACCTCGACATCCACGATGTTGCCGGCGAACGAGCCGCCGCCAACGCCCATGCCGCCTGCATTGCGGCTTGCCGTGCCAACGATCGGACCGCCTGTGCCGCCCATCTGAGCGGCGAGGTCGCTGAAGCTCATATTGAGTTCAGGATCGCTGGCAGACTGCAACACGCCGTCCTTCATTTCGATGGAATCAGCGTCCACATCCCAGATAGTCGCGGCACGCTCGATCATCTTCTGCTTGACATCCATGGCCGCGTCGTATGCTGCCCAACCCGTGGCGTATGTTGTACGACTGCCACCCGTTACGGCAGTGAAGCCAACGGAGTCGGTGTCCACGACGGACGGGCGAACGCTCTCTGCGGGGATGCCTAGTACTTCAGCCGCCTGCATCGCGATGGACGCGCGGCTGCCGCCGATGTCGGTCGAACCTTCGACCAGCGTAATCGTGCCGTCCGCGTTGACCGCGATGTTCACCGCGGACTCAAAGCCGACATTGAACCAGTAGCCAACGGCAACGCCGCGACCCTGATTCTCGCCAAGCGGCGCGCTGTAGTGCGGGTGATTCTTCATCGCTTCCAGCACTTCCACGCAGCCGATGCGCGGGAAGACCGTGCCGTCGGGCCTGCGCGTGCCTTCCACGGACGCGTTCTTCAGGCGGAGGTCTATCGGGTCCATACCGAGCTTAATAGCCAACTCGTCGACGGCTTGCTCACAAGCGAATGCGGCGTTTGGCGCACCGGGCGCTCGGTATGCCGCGGTCTTCGGCTTGTTGACCACGACATCGTAGCCGTCGATAACGGCGTTTTCGACATCGTATGCGGCGAAAACGCACTGCGCGCCTGCGCCAACGGGCGAGCCGGCGTATGCGCCCGCCTCGAATGCGAGGTAGGACTGCATCGCGGTAATCGTACCGTCGTGCTTTGCGCCAATCTTCACCTTCATGTTGGAGCCACAGGTGGGACCGGATGCCTCAAACACATCCGCGCGGCTCATAACGAGCTTGACCGCCCTGCCGCTCTTCTTAGAGAGCATCGCGGCGACCGGCTCTAGGTAAACGGGAATCTTGCCGCCGAAGCCGCCGCCGATTTCCATCGGTGTTACGCGCACCTGCGACACGGGCAGCATAAGCACCTGTGCCGTGGCGTCGCGCGCAGGGAATGCGCCCTGCGTGCTGCACCAGATATGCAGCCTGCCGTCGGTGTTCCAGAACGCGGATGCCGCGTGCGGCTCGATGTAGCCCTGGTGAACCGTTACGGTGTTGAATTCACGTTCCACGATGACATCGGCTTCGCCAAAGCCTGCATCGATGTCGCCCTTGACATGCTGGAAGTGCTGCGCGACATTGCTCGGCTTGTCGTCAACGGTGGCGCCGAGTTCGTTCGTGCGCATGCTTTCGTGAAGGATGGGCGCGTCGTCTGCCATGGCTTCCGGCGCGGTCATCACGGACGGCAGCACTTCGTAATCGACCTTGATGAGTTTTACCGCTTCTTCGGCGATGTGCGGGTTGGATGCCGCAACCGCCGCGATTGCGTGTCCCTTATACAGCGCCTTATGCCGGGCGAGTATGTTGGACTGCAAGTCGTGGAGCGTCGTAACTTCTTCGCCGAAGTCAACGGTGTCGTCCGTCACCTGCGGGAAGTCGTCGAAGGTAACCACGGCATGAACGCCGGGCAGCGCTTCCGCCGCGCTGGTATCGATGGACACGATGTTCGCGTGTGCATGGGGGCTTCGCAGCACCTTGCCGTGCAGCAGACCGGCCGTGTCAAAGTCCGCTCCGTAGAGCGCGCGACCCGTCACCTTATCCGCGCCGTCGTGTCGAATGGGTCGAGTACCGACCACATTGTATTCCTGGCTGGAGAGGATCATATTTCTCTCGTAGTCGGTCGTAGTCGTCATGCGCTCGCCTCCTGCATTCGGCTCGCCGCGTCCTGGACTGCGCGCACAATCTTGTCGTAGCCGGTGCAGCGGCAGAGATTGTTCGCCAGCCAGAAGCGTATCTCGTGTTCGGTCGGGTCGGGGTTGTGATCAAGCAGCGCTTTCGTCGCTACTATGAAGCCGGGCGTGCAGATACCGCACTGCAATGCCGCGTTCTCCAGGAACGCCTGCTGTACGGGGTGGAGCTCGCTGCCGTCAGCGATGCCTTCGATGGTGGTAATGTCGCTGCCCTCGGCTTCGACGCCGAGCACGAGGCAGGGTGTGACAATTCTGCCATCCATCTCGACGGTGCAGGCGCCGCAGTTGCCGTCGTTGCAGCCTTCCTTAGAACCGGTCAGGCCTATGACATCACGCAGGCACTCGAGCAGGCTCTGACGCGGCTCCGCGAGGAAGTCCACGGGTTCGCCGTTGATTCTGGTCTGAACATAAGTCTTTCCGGGCATTAAGCATTCTCCTTAGCTCGGTCAATCGCAATCTGCAGCGAGCGCCGGGTAAGCACATCGCACAGATGCTTTCTATATTCGATGGTACCGCGCATGTCGGTGATGGGGGTAGCGGCGTCCTTCGCCATCTGTCCCGCCTCTGCCAGCGTATCATCGTTGGCGGGCTTGCCTGCTATGGCGTCGCCAATTGCGGATACATAGAGCGGCGTGGGTGCGACGGCTGCGAGAGCCACGCGCGCCGACTTGATGGTATCGCCATCAAGCACGATCGAGGTGCCTGCGCCGGCGACTGCGATGTCCATCTCGTTGCGCGGGATGAAGCGCATGTAGTTCGCGCCAAATCCGCTGGTCGGAGCAGGGAAACTGATGGATACCAGCATCTCGCCGTTACCGAGCACATTGCTGCCCGGACCCGTGCAGAAGTCCTCTACCGCCACATGCCGATGACCATCGGGACCTGCGATATTGGCGACGGCGCTGTGCGCGATCATCGCCGGAATGGAGTCTCCGCTGGGTGTGGAGTTGCAGAGGTTGCCGCCGAAAGACGCCCTGCCCTGAATCTGTGTACCTCCGATGAGGGATGCGGAGTCTATAAGCCCGGGGTACGCGCGCGAAATCGCCGCGTTGCCATAAATCCTGTAGCAAGGAACAGCCGCGCCGAGAGTCAGACCCCCCTCCGGGTCGTAGGTAATCTCGTTGAGCTCGGGTATGTTCTTGCCGTCCACGACGAGGTTTACGTCGTCAAACCTGCCGCCCCTAAGCTGGACCAACAGGTCGGTTCCTCCCGCCAACACGCGCGCGCTTCCGTTTGCGTCGCTTAGCAGTTCAACCGCTTCTCTAACCGAGTGGGGACTGGTGAAATCTATCCAGTGCAATATCCCACCTCCTTTCTCGAATTTGCGCGAAGTTTTCTGTTCACGCCTGCATTTGGGCATTCTCCCACAAACGCGGTAAGTATATCAAACCTTCTTTTATTGGACAACGCATTGGGAAGCCGAAACGCTACCTACTACTGATATAAGCAATTCTAAATCTTGACAACCACGCTCCATGTATTATCTTACCTATATTCAACCATTCCCTGCGCTTGTTGCCCTGCGCCCATTATTTGATTGCGCCGCCTGAGTACATCTAGGAAGTGTGCCGAGAGGAAATGACCGCATCAATAGAATCACGCCATCTATGGAAGTCTGCGAAGGCGCATGGCATCACCCGCCGCCGGTTCCTAGCGCTGCTATCCGCCGGTGGCGCAGCCGCAGTGCTTGCCGCATGCGGTGATTGGAGCGCATCCGACAAAGCTGCAACGCCCGCCCTCGAACAAGGGCAGCCCGTATCATCCGAGGAGAAGTCCGCTTGGTTTAAGGACACGGCGACGTTTATCCGGCATGAGGACAAGGGCCTTGAAGCCCACCTTGAGAACATGCAGGGACTGATAACTCCCCGCCATCTCTTCTTCGTGCGTAACAATTCCGTGAGCGTGGACATAGACGCATCGCAATGGCGATTGGCAATCGAGGGAGACGCCGTTGCCAACCCTATGCAACTGTCATACGACCGCATAAGAAATCTCCCCAGCCGTACGGTAGTGTCATACTTGGAATGCGCCGGCAACCACCGCGCCATGTTCGACCTCGTAAACGGGCAAGCGGCAAAGGGCACCCAGTGGATGACAGGCGCCATCGGCAACGCTGAGTGGACAGGCGTCTCGCTCAGGGATGTGCTCACTCTGGCAGGTATCACGGACGACGCTACCAGTGTTCTCTTGATTGGACAGGACACCGAATCCCCGGAAGGCGGTTTCCGCCGTGTCGTACCTGTCGATAAGGCGATGCACCCCGACACCCTACTGGCTTACGCTCTGAACGGAGATGTCCTACCGAAAGACCACGGCTATCCGCTTCGAGCCTTGCTACCCGGATGGGTGGGCAGTTCCAGCATAAAGTGGCTCGGCCGCATCGAGGTGTCGTATGCCGACATCTGGACGCGCAACAACACGACGTCTTATGTGCTGATCGGAGACGATTATCCCGCGCAAGGCGAGGCGCAGGGCGAAGTGGTAACCACCCAAAATATCAAAAGCGCCCTTGCGTTGCCATGGCCCGCCAAGTTAACTGTAGGCTCGCACCGAATACACGGATACGCGCATTCGCCTAACGGCAGTATTGCCTCTGTAGAGTGGAGCGACGATTCCGGCAGTGCGTGGCATTCTGCAACTATTCTGGAGCCACAAGTGCAATACTCATGGGCGCGATTCGAGTTCGCTTGGAACGCCCAATCCGGCGAACATACGATAATGACGCGCGCCACCGATACTCAGGGGAACACCCAGCCGGACGCCATACCCTTCAACGAAAAAGGCTATCTGTTCAACCAGCCTCTGCCGCACCCAGTAACTGTGTTCTGATCCTCCGGTTCCTACGAAGTTAATGGACTGCGCATTTGGGCGAGTTTATCAGACTGCCCCATCATACCTGACGCGGCTTTCATGACACGCTCCTCAGATTCCCTCACGCCGGTCCGAATGACGATTAGCGCTTTGGCGGATTTGACAAGAATTGATGGGACGGATGGGTTGAGATTGCCGCTAAATGTGGCTTGTTCCATTGTGATAGAATTGGGATATATTCTAATCCTAATTCAGGATACAAAATTCTATTCAGCATACAAACAGGAGGCGGCTGTGAGCAGTGGCGCGATGATTGTTGCGGGGCTTATCCTCGTGGGAGTGGGCATTTTGCTTATTGTCGGCATTCTGCAATTCATTCTGACCATATTGGGCTGGATTGCGCTTGTCGCCGGCGTGGTCTTTGGCGTGGTGGGGCTTATCCAAGTGTTTAGTGGCAATAAAGACCGGTATTAGCGCACTTCACAGCATTTCAGCAAGCTAGAGTCAGCAAGCCCCATAAGCAAGACGAGGTGAAAAATGGGCATACTTTCCCGAATGTCAACGGTCGTGAAATCCAAGATGAACCGAATTTTGGACAATGCGGAAGACCCTAACGAGACGCTGGATTACGCGTACGAAAAGCAGATGGAAACTCTGCGCGATGTGAAGCGCGGCGTGGTCGAGATGGTTACCGCAAAGCGCCGTCTGGAACTGCAAGCGTCCAAGGTCAAGGACAGCATCGTGAAGCTGGACGGGCAGGCGCGGCAGGCGATGGGCGCAGGCCGCGAAGACCTTGCTCGGATGGCGTTGCAGCGCAAGCAGGCGTCGCTGATGGAACTCGAAGGGCTGGACAACCAGATTGCCGACCTGGAAGTGGAACAGGAAAAGCTCACGCAGGCGGAGCAGCGCTTGCAGGCGAAGGTAGCGGCATTCCGCACTCGCAAGGAAGTGGTGAAGGCGCAGTACAACGCGGCGCAGGCGCAAGTGCGGATCGGCTCGGCGCTGTCGGGCATTTCTGAGGAGATGAGCGATGTCTCGCTCGCCATAGAGCGCGCGGAGAACAAGACCGAGAATATGCGAGCGCGCGCAGGCGCCATCGACGAACTCGCCGAGTTGGGCGTGCTAGACGACTATAGCGGACAAGGCGGCGACCCGCTCAGCCGCGAACTGTCGCAGCTTATGGCAGAGCAGAATGTGGACGATGAACTCGCCGCGCTCAAGGGCGAGGTGCCCTCGGGTGAACGACAGGCGCTGCCGCAGTCGTCCGGCGATGCGGTGGAAGAAGAACTTGCCGCACTACGGAATAGACGAGATGATACATAAGCGCTGTTGCCGATGATGGCAACGCGCGAATGATGCTGAGACGACTTGCTGAATGCCTTGCAATGACGAAGCATTGCCTGACGAGAGTTTTACCGCGAAATCTGGCATGCATGCATTGCGAGGTTCTGCCCCCTAAACTTCCTCCATGGTGGAGGAAGGGATAAAGGGATTTATGAATAGGAATGACTGAAGAGGCACTGACTATATGATAGTCCGCATATTGACGGAAGGGCAGTACGACCTGCCCGGCGCGTTCATCGACGACCTGAACGCCATCGACAACGAACTCGTGGAAATCGTCGCGGCAGAGGATGCCGAAGGCTTTGCCCGCGTGCTGAAGCAGATGCTTGACCTAGTGCGCGAGAAAGGCAGCCCCGTGCCATTAGACGAACTCGTAGAATCCGACCTTGTGCTACCACAGCCGGACATCACGATGCTTGAAGCGGAAGAGATGTTCGTGGGAGAGGGACTGGTGGCGGGGTAGCCGGCAGGGCAGCGAGTATATGGCTGCCGAGGCGTTTCACGCCCACCTACCATCCTATATCGGGGGAGGGACATAGGGTCTTTCGATTGTTCATGCCATTTCGAGCGAAGCGAGAATTCTAAACGCGTTGACTACGAACAGGCTTGTTTCCACACAGCGATTTTAGACCCTTCACTTCGTTCAGGGTGACACTTGGGGAAGGGCTGAACACGCTAAAAAGGAATGCCCCAGAGCGAGTACCAGTTTTCTAGGCTGCGCTCCACAGGGATTTTCTCCTGTTCCATCACGGCGCTGAGGCGCATTTCCGCGGCGTTGTCGCGCGTCTGCGGCGCGGTGATTACCATCGGGTAGAATCTACCGCGCTTGTAGTTGTATATCCAGTACGCATCCCTACCCTCGTACTGAACGCCGAACACCGCCGCGAGCAGCCGCTCCGCGAAGCCGTGCTCTATCACCGTCTCGCTTATCAGGTGAATCGTGGATACGAGATCCTCGAAGTCCCGGTCTTCCAGCGACGCCCAGCGCGTGCCGAATGTGTCGTCCACGACCTCGAATTGCGTGCCGGTGGCGGTCTCGCTCACTTCTAACAGCGACCTGATTTCGCTGTCCAGATTCTCGAAGAACGACGATTCGACCGGGTTGAACACGATGCCCGCCTTATGCGTGCTGCGCAAGTCCATCCTACCGCTTAGCGAGACCTCCGCAGTGATGATGGAGAAGAACTTCTCGCGATCCGGCTTCTTGAGCTTGTTTCGCCCGAACAGTGTGCTAAATAGCCCCATTGCTACGCCCTTTCCTCGCCTTTGCGCTCCAAGACGCGCTGCATCATCCGCAGCTTGTGAATGCGCTTGTACGGAGTGGATGTGTGGAGGGCAAGCCAGTCCATATCCATACGATAGCGTTTCCTTCTAGGTGTTCAAGGGTGTTCTACTATCGTTCGTGGTGAGCTTGTCGAACCACGCGTCCCGAGTTCTCGTCCTTCGACAAGCTCAGGACAAACGGGTTTTTGATTCAAACCACCTTAATGGAAACGCTACCCTACACGCGTTCTATGTTGCGCTGCATATTCTGCAGCCGTTCGATGCGATCTTCGACCGGCGGGTGGCTGGAGAACAGCGTGGCGATGGTATTGCCCTTCAGCGCAGGTACGATGAAGAACGCGCTGGCATGCTCAACCTGCCGCAGGTCCTTCTCCGGTATGCGGTACATGTCGTTGCTTATCTTCTGCAATGCGGACGCCAATTGCAGCGGCGCGCCGGTTATCTCCGCGCCGCCTCTGTCCGCCGCGTATTCGCGGTAACGCGACAGCGTCATTATAAGCATCTGGCTGACGAAGTACACTATGATGGTACCAATATAGACCGCTATAATCACGACGAAAAACTGACCGGCATCGCGTCGATCGCCGCCACCGCCGCCTAATCCACCGAACAGGCTTATCCAGAATAGCATCTGCAATAGGAAGCCCGCCGCTATCACGATGATGCTCGCCCAGGTGAGCACCATAACATCACGGTTCTTCACATGCGCCAGTTCGTGTCCGAGCACCGCTTCTAGTTCGCGCTCGTTGAGCCGCGACATCAGCCCGCGCGTTACTGCGATGACGGCGTTCTTCGGGTTACGTCCGGTGGCGAATGCGTTGGGTACATGCGTCTCCATAACCGCGATCTTCTTAGGCTTCGGAATGTCCGCGATCGCCGCCAGCCGCTCAACTGTGGCATGCAGGCGTGGCTCTTCCTCTGCGCTAACCTCTTTCGCGCCGGTTGTCGCAAGCACGAGCTTGTCGGACATAAAGTACTGGAAGAACGCCATACCGATTGCCAGTATCAGCACGAACTCCCACGGAATGCCGGCGAACATCAGCAGTCCAAGAAAGAACACATACACAAGCGCGAGCAGCAGCAGCGTGAAGCCCATGCGGAAGGTCAGTTCAAAGTCTCGTCCGTAGTTTCTTTGTCTCATTGAAATATCCTCCTAGGGGGGAACCTGATTCCATTATACATGAACGAGCGGGGCGTCCGTGACAAGTCGGTATTTCAATATTTCAGTCTGTCTGTCGCTGCGATACATATTGCCTATCCTGTTTATCCTGTTAGCATGAACGTATGACTACTTCATCGACTATAACGACGACAGATTGGCGGACGGTTGGGCATGAGAAGGCGGTGGATACGCTTGCCCGCAGTGCGCGGGACGGGCGGTTTGCGCATGCTTGGCTGCTGGCGGGTCCGGCGCATGTTGGCAAGATGACGCTGGCGATGGACATTGCGCGGCTGGTGAATTGCACGGCGAACGACGCCGACAGCAAGCCCTGTGGAGAATGCCGACAGTGCCGTCGTATCACGGACGCTTTGCACGCCGATGTGCGCGTGATTTCACAGGATGGCGGAACACGGCGCACGGCAATTAGCGTCGATCAGATACGCGAGTTGCAGCGCGAGGCGATGCTGAAGCCATACGAGGGACGACGACGCGTGTTCATCATCGAAGATGCGGACAATTTCACGCAGGAAGCGGCGAACGCGCTGCTGAAGATGCTGGAAGAGCCGCCGGACGATGTGATATTCGTGCTGCTCGCCGCCGAGGTGCGAGAAAACACGGCGGACGAATCGGCAGGGGCGGTCGCCTACGACGCCGGGCGCGAGCAAGACCGGATAGCTGCGATGCTGAACGCAGTGCCGCAAGTCGGCGGCATACTGCCGACAATCCTGTCGCGCTGCCAAGTGCTGCAATTGCGCCCGCTGCCGATAGCCAAAGTGCAAAGCGAACTCGACCGCCGCTTCAACCTGCCGCCTGAGGACACGACCGAGATTGCGCGACTCTCCGCCGGAAGATTAGGCTGGGCGTTGCAGGCGGCGGCAGATCCACAGGTGCTGACCAAACGGAGTGAACGATTGGACGAAATCGAAGCGGCATTGAACAGTGATTTGGCGGACAAGTTCAAGTATGCAGAGCATATGGCGCTGTCCTTCGGCCGTAGTCGCGACGCGGTTTATGACGAGGTGCAGCTCTGGCTAGGCTGGTGGCGCGATGTGCTAGTTGTGAACGAAGGCAACGAAGACCTCGTACTGAACCTATCGCGGTTAGCCACCTTGAAGGCAGCGGCGTCAGCGTGCGCTTCGCGGCAAATAGTAACCGCCATCCGCGCCGTACAAGAGACCACCGCAATGCTGGAAAGCAATGTCAACGCACGCCTGTGCATCGAAGGCATGATGCTGCGCATGCCTGAATTGGAAGGGCGGTTGCCCGTGGCGCAAGCCGGCAAATAGCGCCGGTAAATCGCCTATACTTTTACAGAGCAGAACACAAATGCCGTCCCAACTCCACCCAACCGGAGACCCGACTATGCCCAAACTCACCGGCGTGCAATTCAAGCCGTCTGACAAAGTGCAGTTTTTTGATGCCGGCGAACTAAAACTCGTGGCCGGAGAGCGCGTTGTCGTGGAGACTTGGGATGGCGAGCGAGAAGCTGTGGTTGCTATTGCGCCGGACCAGGCACTGCACTCGGACTTGCGTGGGGAGCTTGACCGGGTGGTACGTAAGGTAGAATCGGAGTGAGTGGCGTTCGTACTGCCCGCAACCTAGCTTGCACCGCGAATAGAGACATACGGGTCTAATTCGATGCCACAAAAGCAGCCCCCTTCAGCGATTGCGAAGGGGGCTGCTTTGCGCCGTTATTTCAGCGCCTTGTCGCTATTCGTTGTCAGCTTGCTCAACATCGTCTAGTGAGAGTTGCTGGTTTTTCAGCTTCGCCTGCTTTGCGGCGCCGTTGCCCAAGCCTTTGGCAGCGCCTTTTCTCGTGGCGGATGCGGGCTTTTCTGCCGTTGTTTCGGTGGCGCTTTCTGCATTCGCTTTGCCGTTATGGGTGGCACTGGCGCCGTTATCAGCTAGGTCGCCTACGCACGCTATTGATGCTACGTAGTCGCTCTTGTCCAGCCTGAATATCGTTACGCCCTGTGCCTTTCGGCCTATGGTCGTCTTGATTTCAGACAGGTTGGTCCGCAGAACTTGCGCCTGCTCCGATACGAGGTATAGTTCCTTGCTGTCGTCCACAACCTCTGCAACGGCAACAGGACCTGTCTTGCGCGGCTGAATGTCGAATGTTACTAAGCCCTTGCCGCCCCTGCCTTGCTTTCTGTACTTGCTCACAGCAGTGAGCTTGCCGAAGCCCTTCTTGCTGATGACAAGCAGACGGCTGTCGCTGCCATCGGAGATAACGGACATGCCGATTACACGGTCGTCTTGAGTCAGCGTTCTCCTGCCGATTTTGCTGCCCTTTTTTTCCAGCCGTATCCCTATGACGCCACCTGCGTTGCGCTGTCTTTGCGGCGCATCCTCAATAGGAAAGCGTATAGACATGCCCTGCTCGGACACCATCACCACGTCGTCTTCTATCTTTGCGAGACATGCGCCGACAAGTTCGTCGGGCGGTCCGGAGTTCATATTCATTATGATGAGTCCGGACGGGCGAATGTTGCCGATACTACTGAGCGCGATGCGCTTGATTTTGCCGTTGCGCGTGCCGAGCATAAGGAATGTGTCATCGTGGTCTAGGCTGTCCACGGCGACTACTGCGCTCACGGTTTCGTCCGCGCCCAGTTGAATAACATTTACCACGGGCACGCCACGAGTGTTGCGCGATGTGTCTGGTCGCAGTTCGAATGTGGTGAGTTTCAGCACGCGACCGCGGTTCGTGAAGAACAGTAACGTGTCGTGCGTGTCCGCGACTAGCAGGTGCTTCACCGGGTCGTCTTCGCGCGTATTCATGCTGACGACGCCCTTGCCGCCACGATGCTGGTTGCGGTAGGTGTTCGCCGGAATGCGCTTGATGTAGCCGCCCTGACTCAGCGTAACGACAACCTGTTCATGTGCTTCGAGCTCGGCGCGGCTGATGTCGTGCGCGTCTAGGCTGATGTCCGTCTTACGCTCTTCGCCGAACTTCTTCTTGAGCGAGCGGGTCTCTTTTTTGATTTCGAGCAGAATCTTCTTCTCGTCGCCAAGAAGCTCTTCCAGCCCGCGAATCGTCTCCTGAATCTGCGCGTACTCTTCTTCAAGGCGTTCGCGTTCAAGTGCGGATATGCGTCGCAGCTGCATGTCCAGAATTGCCTGCGCTTGCGGCTCGTCGAGGTCGAAGCGGGTCATAAGGGCGTCTCGGGCAGAGGGAGTGTCGGCTGCGCCGCGTATCAGCGCGATAACCTCGTCTAAGTTGCTGACGGCGATTCGCAGTCCGGCGAGAATATGCGCTCGCTGCCGCGCCTTTTCGAGCTGGAACTCGGCGCGCCTTCGCACGACTTCGCGGCGGAAGTCGATGAACGATTGCAGCGCGGTCTTCAGCGTTATCACGCGCGGCATGCCCTCGACCAGCGCGAGCATGTTCGCGGAGAACGAACTTTGCATCGGCGTGAGCTTGTACAGGTTGTTCAGGACTACCATCGGCTGCGTGCCGGTGCGAAGTTCGATGACGATGCGCATGCCCTCGCGATCCGATTCGTCGCGCACCTCGGATATGCCCTGCAAGCGCTTGTCCTTCGTCAGGCTGGCAATCTTCTCCACCAGCGCGGCTTTGTTCACCTGATACGGCAACTCGGAGACGATTATCTGCATGCGGTTGGAGCGGCGCATAGGCTGGATTTCCGCCTTCGCCCGCACGATAATCTGCCCGCGTCCGGTCGTGTATGCGTTGCGGATGCCCTCGCGTCCCATGATGGTCGCGCCTGTGGGGAAGTCCGGTCCTTGCACGAACTTCATCAGGTCTTCGGCGGTGGCATTCGGGCGGTCGATGAGATGCACGATGGCGTCGCAAATCTCGTTCGGGTTATGCGGCGGGATGTTTGTTGCCATACCCACGGCGATGCCCGATGCGCCGTTAATCATCAGGTTCGGCAGGCGCGAGGGCAGCACAACGGGTTCGCGCAGAGTGCCGTCGAAGTTGTCGATGAAGTCAACGGTGTTCTCGTCGATGTTGACCAGCATCTCTTCGGCGACGGCGCGCAACCTCGCCTCGGTGTATCGCATCGCGGCTGGCGGATCGTTGTCCACGCTGCCGAAGTTGCCCTGCCCGTCCACCAACGGCAGGCGCATCGTGAAATCCTGCGCCATCCGCACCATCGCCTCATAGACGGAATCGTTGTTGTGGGGGTGATATTTGCCCAACACCTCGCCCACGAGCCGCGCGCTCTTCTTGTAAGGCTGCGTGGGCCTCATGCCGAGTTCGTCCATCGCGTACAGGATGCGCCGCTGCACAGGTTTCAGCCCGTCGCGCACATCCGGCAATGCGCGCGCCACGATTACGCTCATCGCGTAGTCGAGATACGAAGTGCGCATTTCCTCTTCTATCTGCGTGGGCTTGATGAAACCGTAATCAGTCTTCAGTGTAGTCATGAAGGTCTCCTATGGTTCGGGACAGCGATGGCTGCGGACGACCGAAAGCCGTGAGGAAATAGTTCCAAAGCAGCAGCGATTTAAGGCGGTAATATGAGCGGTTAGGTGGTGGAAATTGGCACATTGCCTAACTGAATTCCAATTGAAAAATCTGTACTTATTATATCATGAAGCACAAGATTTTCGGTGAGATTTATGCCCTAATACAGAGGCGACGCACCATAGTTCCGCCCCTTTAGGAAGGGTTATAAAATGGGGCAAAACGCATACAGACAAACGAGATTACGCCCTGTCGTAAGCGCCATCCGCGCGCTCAACGGCGCGTTCTAGCAGCGACTGAAATAGACGGTCGAAGTGCGGCGGCAATTCCATGCGCCGCTCCGGGCGGAACTGCACGCCGATGACCCAGCGATGCCGCGCGCTCTCCAGTGCCTCGATGACACCGTCTTCCAGCGAATACGCGGACGCCAACAGCAGCGGCGACTTCTGCGCCTCACGAAGTCCGACAGCATGCCGGCTATTGACGCGAACGAACCCGCCGGAGCCAACAACCGCGGCAAGTCTGCTGCCCGGCGCGATGTAGATTTGGTGGTATGCGGATTCCGTGCCGTCCGTGTCTGCTTCGGTATCAGCATCATCACTATCTCCAGCATTACCATCTCTGTCAGGGCTATCGGCGCTGTGGTCGGAAACGGGGACGGCAGATTTGCCGCCGAATGCGGTGTTCAGCAGGTGCAAGCCGCCGCCGAGCGCGTAGGTAGGCATATCGTCGTCGAGCGCGGCACGGAGAAGCGTTATCGCGTCGCCGTCCTGTCCGCAGTCGTCGGCGCAGACGAGCGAGTCAACAAGGGACAATGAGAGCGTTGGGGATGCGCCATCGGCGGCGTCAAGGCGAAAAGCGATGCCGCCTAACCGTTCAATTGCGGCGGCACTCATGCGCGCATGTTTGTCCGCCGCAGATAGTATGCCTATTGTGGGCGATGAGGGCATGGGCTAATTTGCCCCCATGCAAGCCTTTCCCATGAGGGAGAAGGAACAAGTAAATGTACTGACTACCAAGAGTTTCGCCTTACTATCGAGCGCTTTATTTCAGTAGGAAGCAGCGCAGGCGATTTTTCATCCTGTTGATCGCGCTCCAACGGACATTTCGCCGTATGCGATTTCTTAATCTGCTCACGCCACGACCGGAGCCATTTGACTGCGAGTTTCGCCACTGCTCGAAACGCTCGCGCTTTTGCGATTCGTGCTGCTTGTGCATGTTCACTAGCAGCGCTTGGCGGTCGTATTCGGCGCGACGGGATGGGTCGGATAGGGTTCTGTTCGCTTCGTTAACCTGCTTGAAGCGCGTGACGGCGCCGGGTTCGCGGCTGACATCGGGATGGTGCATCTTCGCCAACCTGCGATATGCTCGCTTGATGTCCGCTTGGCTCGCGTCAGGCGGCACGCCAAGAACATCGTAGTAGTTGCGCTCGCCGTTTATCACTATCAATCCGCCTAGTCGGTTTCCCTTCCCCGCTGACCTTGATGAGTTAAGGTTACTGTGGGGGGGTGAATCCCACCTTATCCCACATTGTCGCCTACCCGTGGAAGTTCGGCTGCCGGCGTTCCCGGAAGGCGGTCAGCGCCTCTTTGTGCTCTGGCGTGAAACGCGCCTCTCGCAGCGTCTCGGATTCGCGGCGGAGCACCAGCGCCAGGTCTTTTTCCATGTAATTTTCGTGGATGAGGCGCTTGACTTTTGCCAAGTGCCAGTTCGGGTTGTCGGCGATTTCCTGCGCAAGCGCCACTGCATCGGCGAGCAGATTTTCGGCAGGACTGACATGGTTCACGAAGCCGGCGTCCTTCGCCTCCTGCGCGGTGATGAACTTGCCGGTGAGCATATATTCCAGCGCGCGACCAAGCCCGACCAGATTCACGAGGAAGTGGGTACTGCCGTATTCCGGCGTCAAACCAATGCGCAGGAATCGAAAAGATATGCGCGCGTCTTCCGCCGCCAGCCGCACATCGCACGACAGCGGCAGCGTTATGCCCAGCCCGACGGCGACGCCGTTCAGCGCGCAAACAATCGGCTTAGAATCACGCGCGAGATCGACCCAGCTAATGTCGGTAGGTCTTGAAGGCGCCGGACGCGCATCGCCCTCGCCGCGCACGAAGTCCTCGAAGCCGCCGACATCCGCACCTGCGGAGAACGCCCTGCCCGCGCCGGTCAGCACCATTGCGCCGATTGTGTCGTCCGCATTCCACGCCTGCACTTGCGCCTGTATTTCGGACTGCATCACGCCGGTGAACGCGTTTAGGCTATCCGGCCGGTTCAGCGTGATAATGCCGACGCGCCCCCGGGTCTCGGTTAGGATTTGTTCATGCGCCATTCGCCAACTCCCTATCGTGCTTGTCCGATTCCTATCAGACATTCCTATGATAACATGGCGGGCATCTTATCCATCTAATTTGGCAATCCTGTACATCCTGATATACATCCCACTAGGGCGCGAGGGAGCCGCATGAGAATCACCGAAGTCAATGCAATCTATCCCAAGTACCAGCACCTTGCGCCGTCTTGGCGGACGCACTTTTGGCAGATTGTTGTGCGCGTGGACACGGATGCGGGCGTTACAGGCTACGGCTACGGCGGCGGTGGCGTGGCTGGTGTGGCAGTCGTCAACGGGCACCTGCGCGACCTGCTTATCGGACGCGAGATAGAGAGCGTGGCGGACATACAGGCGACATACGACATGCTGTATATCGAATCGCTGCCCTACGGACGCAAGGGCTTGGGCGTGATGGCTATCTCCGGCATAGACCTCGCACTGTATGACCTGCTTGGCAAGGCGCGCGATGTTCCGGTGTGCGCCCTGCTGAGCGATGCGCCAAAGCGGCGAATTCGCGCATACGCGACCGGCGAAGACGCCGAGCTATATCATAGTATCGGGTACACAGCGAACAAGTTCGGACACCGATGGACGGGCAGCGATGACGACTACGACACGGCGGTGCGGTCGGCTGAGCGCGCGCGCAGCGTATTCGGAGACGAAGCGACGATTATGGTCGATGTGTATATGTCTTGGGACGCCGACGTAACACTGGAGATGGCAAAGCGGCTTGCGGATTACAATCTGTATTGGTTCGAGGACATATTGACGCCGGACGACCTCGAAGGGCAGGCGGCGCTTATCCACGATGTGAAGCCGACGCTGATTGCGGGCGGAGAGCACGAGTTCACACGGCACGGCTTCGACGCAATTGCAAAGGCGGGCGCGATGGACTTGTGGCAGCCGGACATCACCTGGTGCGGCGGCATCACGGAGGGAATGAGGATAGTGGAGATTGCGGAGAAGCACGGAATACCCGTCGCGCCACACAGGGGCGGCGAAGTGTGGGGCTTGCATCTCATATCGGGTTCAGCGTGCTCCGACCTAGCCGAGTTTCACTCCGACCACATCCGAGCCGAGCGCGACATCCTGTGGATTAACGAACCGGCGCCAATCGACGGCTACATCTCGCCATCAGACGCGCCCGGCTTCGGCGTAACGCTGAACGAGGCGCTGCTGTAGAAGAGAGTTGCACTATTCTGTTCACGCTCGCCAATTCGGGTCAGGCGGACTTCATCAGTTCGCGCATCAGGCTGGTTGCGTAGGCGCCTTTGGGCAAGGTGAATTGCACGAAGTAGCCGTCTTCGGCAGACGAGATTGCGGCGGCGTCTAAGCGGATACGGCTGATACGTCGCGCGCCGGGTATGCGGCGGAATTGGTCGTATTCGAGCGCGAATTGCGCCAGTACTTGAGATTCCATCTCGCCGGCAGCACCTTCGCTGATGCGCACCTTGCGCCCAAACAGCGGCAATGCCGCGCTGATTTCCAGACGCTTGGCGCGCTCTGATTCGATAGCCGGGTCATCGACGACGAACATGCCGCCGCTGTCGTGGCGCTGTGCCCGGTCGCCCAGCACCACCGCATCGAACAACCCGGTTTCGATGCGCCGCTTGAGCAGCAGGTTGAACAGGTGAGATTGCAATGCGGACTGGTAGAAACGCTTCATCCTGCGGTCAACTCGCATCCGTTCGCCTTTGATTAGGCGCAGGCCGTCGGCGATGTTCGTGTTGAATGTGCCGAATCTCTGCGGCCCGAAGTAGTTGGGCACACCAACTCGACGCAGATGTTCGAGCGTAGGCTCGACAATGTCGCGCCAATCGTCGCGGGGATTACGGACGCGCACAGTGAAGCGGTTGCCGCGCAGGTGTCCCAGTCCGAGCTTGTTACGGTGCAGCGATGTTTCTAGCACAGTCAAGCCGTCCACATCGTCGAGTGTTGTGAATGCGGCGGCGTGTTCGGCTGGCACGCTTATCCACTGCCGCGCGACCGCGTACTTGTCCTTCTGCCCTGCGAATCCCACTGCGCCGCGTGGAACGCCATTCGCCGCGAGCGCGGATAGGACGTCCATCGTAGTCAGTCCGCGCTTTTCGATATGGGCGTATGCGTGCACGCCGATGCCGCTTGGCAGGTAGCTGGGGATTTCTTCAACGATGAAGTCGTCGATGCTTGCGCGGAGAGCGCCGCCCGTTCCCGCGAAGTTCACACTCGCCGCCGGCAGGTCGTCCCACGAGAATCGGAGCAGTTCTTCACTTACATCGGTCTGTGTGACAATTCCTGCGCCAGGCTGCGCGTCGCCGCCGGTCGCAGGGAATGATTCGAGCGACGCAGCGGTCATTAGGCGGTCACCCTGTAAATCCAGACCTGAAACTGCACATCCGGTTCACCCTTTGGCATGCCGTAAAATGCGTCCGTTGCCTCGACGAGTTCCCACTTGCCATCGCATACGAGCTGCTCTTGCTTGGTGCGGAAGCCGTTCTCTTCGTAGATATCCGGCCGCAGCGTAAAGGCGACGCAGCCGCCCTGCTTGGTAACACGCACTAGTTCGTCGAGCGAACTAGCCGGCGCATGTCCGAGCGTCAGCACGCCAACGCCGATGGCTGCGTCGAATGTGTCGGTGTCGAAGCCGAGCGTCTCGCCCATGACCATGCGGTGCACCGCGCCGTACACACCCTTAGCGGATGCCTGCTCCAGCATCCCGCTCGACATGTCCATCGCCTCGATGTCCGCATATCCGAGCCGGTTCAGCTCCACACCTACAAGTCCGGTGCCTGCGCCGGCGTCTAGCACTTTTCCGTCTTTCGGTACGAAACGCTCGAATATCTCCGCAGCCATTCGCGGCATCACATAGCCGAAGTCGTCCGTCAGATCGCCGTCGTATTCCTCCGCCCATTCGTCGTATCGCTCTTGGAGCTGTTGGTTGTTCTCGGATGCATAGACCCATTGCACCTTGTTTTCGCTGTTCACGGATTTTGACCGCCTTTCATATTGGACATTGTTAAGCAATTATCTTCTTAACAAGTAATAGTAACACGATGGATAGAGGGGTTGTCAGGGCATTTCAGTTGTCACCCTGAACGACGTGAAGGGCATAAAATCTCCGTATCGAAACAAGCCTGTCCGAAGTCAACGAGATTAGATTTCTCGCTTCGCTCGAAATGAAATTGAATAGATGAATAATCGAAGGGCTCTAGAGGGCTTGTGGTATGCGTGTAAGATGGTTTGTGGTTGCCAGTGTTACGTAGAATCTTCTTGTACGGTCATCTCAATTCCGGGCTGGCAGGATAGACAATCGAGACTGTGGTTGTTTATACTCACGCGGTCAAGTAACACGCGACTTGGTCGTTGCATCACATCGGGAGGGATTGATTTTGGAACAGGGAAATATAGCTTGGATGCTCGTGTCTTCTGCGCTGGTGCTTTTCATGACACCGGGGCTGGCGTTGTTCTACGCAGGCCTGGCACGCAGCAAGAACGCTTCCGCCACGATTATGCACAGCCTCATGAGTATGGGGATAATTGGCGTAGTTTGGGTACTATGGGGCTACACAATCGCCTTCGGACCATCCGTCGGAGGGCTGTTCGGCGACTTCAGCCTATTCGGGCTGAGCGGCGTGAGCCCCGAGGTCGGGACTGACGGAGGCATACCGCCCCTTCTGTTCATGATGTTTCAGGGCATGTTCGCCATCATTGCCCCTGCCATACTCACGGGCGCGTTCGCGGAGCGCATGAAGTTCAGCGCTTATGTGCTGTTCATGATACTGTGGGTTACTCTGGTCTATGCGCCGGTCGCGCACTGGGTCTGGGCAGAAGGCGGCTGGATATTCAATCTGGGCGCGCTGGACTTCGCGGGCGGCAATGTCGTTCACATCACATCCGGCGTAGGCGCGCTCGCCGCGGCGCTCATCGTGGGTAAGCGGCTTGGCTTCGGCTCCGAACCGATGGAGTCTCACAATGTGCCGATGGTCGTGCTTGGCACTGGCATGCTCTGGTTCGGCTGGTTCGGCTTTAACGCAGGCTCTGCGCTCGCGGCAGATGGCACTGCGGTCAACGCATTCGTCGTAACGAACACGGCGGCAGCGGCAGGCGCAATCGGCTGGGCGGGCTTCTCTTGGATAAAAGACGGCAAGGTATCCGTCATCGGCGCGGCATCCGGTGCGGTCGCAGGGCTTGTGGCGATAACACCGGCGGCTGGATTCGTCGGACCTATGCCCGCAATCATCATCGGTGTCGTAGGCGGCGTGCTTTGCGCGATCGCGGCGCGCTTCCTAATCAATATGAAGCTTGACGACGCACTGTCCGTCTGGGGCGTGCACGGCATCGGCGGCACTTGGGGCGGCATCGCGACCGGACTGTTCGTGGGAATCGGCTTTGGCGCATTGGAGGAAGGGGTATCCCGCTTCTCGCAGATTGGCATTCAGCTCATATCCATCGTCGCCACATGGGGCTGGGCATTCGCAGTAACCGCGATAATCCTGCTGGCGCTGAAGTACACCATTGGCTTGCGCGTCTCCGAAAACAGCGAGGCTATCGGCTTGGACTTGGCGGAACACGAAGAGCCTGCATACAGGCTCTAGCATTCGCCGCATTTTCTTTGTCCATTCCTTCTCGTGAGGGAAGGGACGCACATAACCATATCTGACAAGAAAATGGTCAATCTTATGCCAAATTGTACAACCAATCGCACAGGCAACAGCGCGGACAGCAGCGCGGGGAGGTGAAGCGTGAAGAAGGTAGAAGCAATCATAAGGCCCGAAAAACTCACTGCCGTGAAGGACTCGCTGGGCGAAGCGGGCTACTACGGACTGAATGCCACGCAGGTTACGGGACGCGGCGGGCAGCGCGGCATCGTGCACACCGGGCGCGCGGGGCAGCCGATCGTCGTGGATATGCTGCCGAAGGTCAAGTTGGAACTGGTGGTGAACGATTCCGATGTCGATCAGGTGGTGGACATCATCGTCGAGTCCGCACGCACCGGCGAGATTGGCGATGGCAAGATATTCATACAGCCCATCGAAGACACCATCAGAGTGCGCACGGGCGAACGCGGTGTTGACGCGGTTTAACCCTGTCGCTGCGTGAGCCTGCCTGCGTGAGCCTGTTTGAACCTGCATCCGCGTTTTGGTTGGGCCTATACAGACACGCCATCCTGACCTGCCTCATCAACGGGGAAGGGAGATAAGGACGATTCGCTATGAAGATCACCGATGTGGAATGCTTGATACTCGACCGCAGTTTCCCGTTCGTGCGCGTCCATACGGACGAGGGCATCGTGGGCATAGGCGAGTGCTTTCGCCGGCAGCCCACCGTCATAAAGGCGCTGGTAGAAGACTTGCTCAAGCCCTCGCTCGTCGGCAAAGACCCCACGGAGACGGCGGTGCGCTTCGACGATATGGAGCGCGCGGCGAATGGGTATGAGCTTGGCGGCGCGGTTTGGTGCGCCATATCGGGCTTGGACATCGCGCTCTGGGACATCAAGGGCAAGGCGCTCGGACAGCCCATATCCAACCTGCTCGGCGGCATGAAGCGCGACAAGATTCGCATGTACGCAAGCTCCATGCGCCGCGATATGACACCGCTCGACGAAGGGCGCAGGGCGGCGTCCTTCGTCGAACAAGGCTATTCCGGATACAAGCTGCACAGCGCAATACCCGGCGCGATGGACGACGCGCGCGACTACACCATCGCCACCGTGACCGAGGTGCGGGCGGCTGTCGGCGATGATATAGACATACTCGTCGATGTGAATGGCGCGTACTCCGTGCACCACGCAATGGAAATCGGCAAGGCACTCGAATCGCTGGGCGTGTTCCACTTTGAAGAGCCGCGACCACACTACGACCTAGAGGGACTTGCGACCATCGCGGACGCTCTCGACATCCCCATCGCGTCGGGCGAGATGATTTACACACAGTACGAATACCGCGACCTGATACTGCGGGGCAAGGTGGACATCATACAGCCGGACATCGTGAAGGCGCCCGGCTTCACCGAATTCCAGCGCATCGCCGCATTGTGCAAGGCGTTTGGCAAGCCTATCACCGTGCACAACACGCAGCCCATCATCAGCACCGTCGCGCACCTACACTTCTGCGCCGCATACGCCGATGTCGTCCCATACTCGCAGGAATACAACATCGAGCCAATCTCCATCCGCGACGAGATCCCCGTGCTGAAAGAGCCTCTGGAAGTCGTTGACGGCTATCTAGCCGTGCCAACGGGGCCCGGTCTCGGCGTTGAACTAGATGAGGATGCGGTGAAGCGGCTGGCGGCGCGGTAGGCGTGCGTAACGACGCGGAGTTTCGATCGCCGTGGCCTTGCCTCCCATCTTAGCCTTCCACGTTAGTGGGAAGAGGCTAAAAGGTTCGGGACGGCATTCGCACTAGACACCTTCTACAATTGCCGGCAAAGGCGCACCGCACATCGGCGATGGTGAGAAGATGGAGTGTTGGGCGACCCCGGCACTTTGCCCGAAGCCATGCATCAAAATCCCACGCTCTTATACACTGCCCTAGCACTCATCTACCGCCTATGCGAGTTCCCTGTGTTCACGGACTTCAACACATCCGTGTACTATGACCGCACGGACAGAAATCACCGAGTATCGCCGGACCTGCCTGTGGCGCTCGGCGTGGATACGGGTGGCATCCACGATCGGCACGGATACCTGATTTGGGAAGTGGGTAAGTAGCCCGATTTCGTGCAGGGAATCGCGTCCGAGCGCACTGCGAACTACGACGGCGCCGGCAAGCGCGATCTGTACGCGAACATCGGTATCAGCGAATACTGGCGCTACGACTCGACCGGCGGGGACTTCTATGGCTTTCCGCTGCTGGGAGAGAGGCTAGTGGACGGCGAATACCAGCCGTTCGAGGTGCATACGAACGAAGACGGCAACATCTGGTCATACAGCCCGCTGCTGAACATCGACATCTACTGGGGCGACGATCGGCTGGATGTGTATGACCGCGACGCCCGCAAAATTATACCCGGCGGTTATGAGGCGCTAGAAGCGCACGACAGCCTGGAAGAGACACGCGCCGAACTCCTTGCTGAGCGCATGGCTCGCGACAACCAACGAGCCCGACTCCGTGCCGAGCGTGAGGCGCGCGAAAATGAGCGCGAGGCTCATGAGAACGAAATCGCCGAACATCGTGCAGTGCGCATGGCTAATGAAGCTGAAATCGCACGCCTGCGGGAAGAGTTGCGGCGTAGGGATGCTGAATAAAACTGCGAATGGCGGGACAAGCGGATCGGAGCGCATTATTGCCATCCATCCTAACGATGGTTAGGCATGGCTAACCATCCGCCTGCATATTGAGGCGTGCCCACGGGTTACAGCGGGGGCGTGCCGTAAGTGGCGCGGAAGTTGGTGGCTTGTTCGTAGGCGTAAGCTACTCGCAGCAGCGTTTCTTCGCTTAGGGCGGGGCCCATTATTTGCATGCCTACGGGCAGTCCGTCGGACATTCCTGCCGGCACGGATATGCCCGGTATGCCGGCGATGTTCGCGGGGATCGTCAGGATGTCGTTTAGGTACATTTGCAGCGGGTCTGCGGTTTTCTCACCAAGCTTGAATGCCACTGTTGGCGATGTCGGCATTACCACCGCGTCGTACTGCGAGAAGGCTTGCTCGAACTCACGGCGTATCAGCGTTCTCACGCGCTGCGCCTGCAAGTAATATGCGTCGTAATAGCCCGCCGACAGCGCGTATGTGCCCAGCATTATGCGCCGCTTGACCTCGGGGCCAAAGCCATATTGCCGCGTCTTTTCCAGCGCGTCCCATACGCCGTCCGCATCTTGCACTGAAAAGCCGTACTTCACGCCGTCATAGCGCGCCAGATTCGCGGATGCCTCGCATGGCGCGATGATGTAGTACACTGCAAGCGCGTATGGCGTGCTCGGCAGCGACGTCTCTTCCACCTCAGCACCTAGCGAACGCAGCACATCCATGGCGTCTCGCACCGCGCTCTCCACGCCGGCGTCCAGCCCGTCCACGAAGTATTCGACCGGGATGCCAATCCGCAGCCCGCGCAAGTCTTCGCCAAGCGCCTGCGTGTAGTCCGGCACATCCAAGCTCAGAGATGTCGAGTCGTTGGGGTCATTGCCCGCGATGGCGCTTAGCGTGATAGCGCAGTCTCGCACGTCTTTTGTTATCGGGCCTATCTGGTCGAGCGAACTGGCGAACGCGACGAGTCCGAATCTGCTGACAAGGCCGTATGTCGGCTTCATTCCCACGACGCCGCACAGCGATGCCGGCTGCCGTATGCTGCCGCCGGTGTCCGAGCCGAGCGCGAATAGACATTCGTCAGCCGCGACCGCAGCAGCAGGACCGCCGCTGCTGCCGCCCGGTACGCGGTCGAGCGACCACGGGTTGTGCGTGGGATAAAAGGCAGAGTTCTCATTCGACGAACCCATTGCGAATTCGTCGAGATTACCCTTGCCGACTAGTACTGAGCCCTGTGCGTACAACCTTTCGGTAACGGTCGCGTCGTATGGCGGCACGAAGTGTTCGAGCATGCGCGACGAACAAGTGGTGTGGATGCCTTTGGTGATCATATTGTCCTTGAGCAGCATCGGCACGCCGGTCAGCGGCATGGCGTCGCCGGCAGCGATTCGCGCGTCCGCACGCTCTGCCTGCTCCATCGCAGTGTCTTCGGTGACCGTAACGAACGCCCTCACGCTGTCTTCCACCTGCGAGATGCGCCCAAGCACGGCAGAAGTAAGCTCCACCGATGTAATATCGCCGCCGTCCAGCAGCCTTCTCGCCTCATGCGCCGTAAGCCCGGCAAGCCAGCTATCGCTCATACATCCCCAATCATATCCGGCGTATATCCGGCATATATGTGTCCGCCAATGTCCGCGCGTGTCGTACCGCCCTACTCCAATACCGCCTTCACACGCACCAGGTCGCCTTCGCGGTTCGGCGCGTTGGCGAGCGTGTCTTCGCGCGCGAACGATGGTCGCGCCGCGTCCGCGCGCATCACGGACAGCAGGTCAACGGAATGTCCGGTAGGCTCCAGATCGCCCGTATCCACGCCACTCAGCGCCTCGAACTGCTCTAGAATGTCCGACAGATTGTCGCGCATCAGCTCCACCTCGTCATCGGTCATCCCCACGCGCGCCAGCAGCGCAATATGCCGCACTTCGTCCGTTGTCAGCCGCGTACCCTCTGCCATAAGCCTGAAACCTCGTCATTCGCCACGGATGGTTACCCTTGCCTCGCCGAACACTGCTTGAAAGTGTAACAAAGCCGACAGCACGCCTTCAACCAAAATCCTGAGGGCAGCACAGAGGAATGCGAACGCTCTCTGTCCTGCCCATCGTGAAAATCCGGTTGGTTCATGCTCTAACGGCTATACCCCGAAGCCTGCTTCGGAATATCCCGCGCGATGTGCTCTATTAGGAACGAGAAGTCCCTGTAAGCCGCCAGTTCCCCGACGTGTCTGTCAAGGTCCCGCAGGTCACTTTTCAGCACAGCAAGGTCTTCATGCACGTCATACGGCGCATCCGGATACGGCAGGCTGCTGTACCTGTCTGACGCCAGCGCGACAAGCGCCCCAAGCTCCAGCAGAGCGCCATCCCTATCGTTAGGTGCATCGTCGTACTTCGCCAGTACTTGCGCGTGCTGACGGTTCGATTCGTTGCTCACCGGCGTTACCCAGCGCACCTCGACATCTCCCATATTCAGTACATCGCCCCGTCTCGCATACTCTACCAACTCCAACTCATAGAACACAGTAGTCGCAGCGCCGGAAGGTATCTCCGCGAATTCCTTGCGCGCCTGCGCGAAATTCTCGTCAGCCGTTACTCGGTTTTCGTATCCTACGATCCGCCACGACTGCACAACTTCCGGATTCCAAGTAACCTGCGCTCGCGTCTGGTCTGCGAACGGAATCGACAGCGCAAGCCAGTTCTCGCGGCTGAAGGTCGCGCGCGCCTGCCCGGTGTCGTCGAGATAGCGATACCAGCCGTTGCCGTGCTGCGCCAACTGCTCAAGCAAGTAGTCGTTGTAGTTCTGTATGCCCACGCCAATCGTGATGAGCCGGAGCGGATTGCTGTTGTCATAGTCTCCGGCAGACTCCAGTATTGCGAACGGGTTCGTTGCATCGACATTTGCCACTCCGTCCGACATCAGTATCACATAGTTATGTGAATTAGGACGTTCCCACCGCGCTTCATGCGCCAACTGCACGCCTAGGTCAAGCCCGGCCTGAACATTCGTCGAGCCGCCGTGGTCAAGCCTGTCAATAGACCTGCGCACATCCCTGCTGTCCGGTTTCGAATGCTCTACGGTGAGCTTGTCGATAACCTCATCCGTGAAATGCACCACCGCGATTCGATCGTCCCGGCGCAGGCTATTACGGATGCTCTCAGCGGCTTCTCGCGCGATGTCCACCCTGTCCCCATCCGCCATAGAGCCGGAGGCGTCCAGCACCAGCGTTACATTAAGGGGCCTGCCGTCATCGCGCAGTTCAGGAGCTTGGAAAGCGATGCGCGCCAGTGCCATGCGATCGTCCAGCGGATGAGGAATGACATCCGTATGCACCGCGAAGCTGTCATCTTGCGAGGGCTGCGCGTACCCGTAATTGAAAGCGTTTATCCACTCCTCCGCGCGCACCGAATCCGGCTCCACATCGTAGCCCTCGCGCGCCCAGTTCAGCGCAAGGTGATACGAAGTGCGGTCGGTGTCCAGACTGAAGGTCGAAACGTTGTCATCGGACGCATATACGAACGGAGTGCGCTCGTAGTCCGCGAAAGTCGTCGCTCCGGGCTGACCACCCTTGCGGTCGGGCGGCAACTGTGACTGTGCCGTTTGACCGCCCGAACTTTGAGGCGCAGCCGGCGCTGCCGCAGCTGCCGACCTGGATATGGGCTTTTGGACTTCGCCTGTCTCCTCCGCCTCCATCATCGCGGGCGCGGGCGCGGTGGTAGCTGCCGGGGCAGGTGCGGGCGCGGCTGGCGCTGCCATTACCGCAGCCACGGTTGGCATTGATGCAGGCGCGGCTGCAGCCGGCACAGCAGCCTGTGGAGGTTGTGGAGCAACCGGCGGCAACGGAGCAGCAGGCGCAGGCGCAGCCGAACTGCCGCATGCCACCACAGCCAATCCAATCGCCAACGCCAGCCCAATAACTGACAGATTTCGTATCTTCTCCTTCATTTCAATAACCTCCCGGTTAGGGTTTTTCGCAAGCGGAAACTTGCCGATATAATCCTAGAACGATGCGATTTCTACTATTGTTCCCCCTTTTCGCGCCAATTTTCACGCTATTTCAAGAAATCCCGTCCATTCCTGTACATCCATGTCAATTCCCTCTAATATCTACCTGCATATTCAGAAACGGAGGAAAGTCAAATGAATGTAGAACAAGTCGCAGAAATGCTTACGGCGCAGGATAGGCGCGTTTCGGTGGCGGAGGCGGACACTTGCGGGCTACTTGGCTATCTGTTTAGCACCGTGCCGGGCAGCTCTCGCTGGTTTCCGGGAGGCGTTATCGCCTATACGGGCGGGCTGAAGCAGTCCGTTCTCGGCGTGCCGGACGAAGTTTACGAGAACAAGGGCAGCGTCAGCCCGGAGGTCGCTATCGCTATGGCAGCGGGTGCGCGAGACCTTACATCCACGGACTACGCGCTGTCCGTTACGGGCGTAGCCGGTCCGACGGGCGGACGTCCGGGCATTCCGATTGGCACGTTCTACATCGGCATCGCGGGACCGGATGGGCTTGAAGAGGCAGAGCGCATCGAGACTGGCGCGACTGACCGCGACGCGAATAAGCGTGCTGCGGCGCAGGCTGCGATTGACTTGCTCGGGAAGCATTTGTCGGCGGGTTGAGCGCCGGCTATGGAACATCGCTGTCCAAGTGTGATAGCCTAATCTATTCTGATTCTGTGCGGATCGGCGGTTTTGTCCCATCCCAGCCTTCTCCCAATGGGAATTGGCCAATGGGGGAATATAGACCTCGCACTCGTGGCATTCTTGCGTTCAAACAATGATGCTTGAATGGTCGGGGTTGTTAACGGCACAGAGTCATTATCGGCATTACATTACTAGCACCGGAGAGCGCTTAATGGTATCCATCTCTTACGACAAGTTCACCCTGCCAAATGGCTTGGATGTCATCCTGCACGAGGACCATTCTATGCCTGTCGCCGCAGTTAATATCTGGTATCACGTCGGCTCGAAGAACGAAGAGCCGGGACGCACGGGCTTCGCGCACCTCTTCGAGCATCTGATGTTCGAGGGGTCGAAGCACCACAAGGGCAGTTTCTTCGACCCGCTGCAAAAGGTGGGCGCGAACCTCAACGGCTCGACCTCGACGGACAGAACGAACTACTGGGAGAATGTGCCGTCCAACTATCTCGAACTCGCGCTGTGGCTTGAATCGGACAGGATGGGCTATCTGCTGGACGCGGTGGACCAGAAGGCGTTCGACATACAGCGCGATGTGGTGAAGAACGAGCGCCGGCAGAGCTACGAAAACCGCCCCTACGGCATGGCGTACCTGGAGTTGCAGCCGACAGTCTTCCCTACGCCACACCCGTATAACTGGCCAACCATCGGCTCGCAGGAAGACTTAGACGCCTCCGCATTGGAAGATGTGCAGAACTTCTTCCGAAAGTTCTACGCGCCGTCGAACGCCAGCATCGCAATCGCCGGCGACATCGATATGGACAGCACGCGACGCCTTGTCGAGCGCTACTTCGGCGACCTTCCGCCGGGTTCACCCATCAATCGCATACGGCGCATGGACTCGGAGCTGAAAGGCACGGCGTCGCTCGTTCTGCGCGACCGCGTACAGCTGCCGAGACTCTACCTTGTCTGGCCCACGGGCGCAGCGTTCGATGACGAACAACCGGCTCTCGAAGTGCTTTCCGCCGTTCTAGGCGATGGCAAGAGCAGCAGGTTGTATCGCAATCTAGTAATTGAACGGCAGATTGCGCGCGATGTCGCCGTCTTCCACTATGGACAGGAAATCGCCGGCGAGTTCTTCATTCAAGTTACGGCGAACGCGGGTAAGAGCCTCGAAGAAGTAGAAGATATTGTGCAGCGCGAACTAGACGGCTTGCGCGAATCCGGTCCAACCGAGCACGAGTTACAGCGCGCGAAGAACCGCATCGAAAGCCAGCATGTGCGGCAATTGGAGCGCGTGGGCGGCTTCGGCGGCAGAGCGGACCAGCTCAACTTCTACAACACCTATACCGGCGACCCGTCGGGCATCAACACCGACTTGGACCGCTATCTCGCGGTCAGCGCGGACGATGTGCGCCGTGCCGCGAAGACTGCACTCGGCTCGAATATGGTGCGACTCGCCGTGCTGCCGGAAGAGCAATTGTCCCCGGCGACCGATACGCTTGACCGCACAACGATGCCGGACGCCGCAGCGTCGCCGAGCTTCAGCCCGCCCGTGCCAACGCACGACACGCTGTCGAACGGCATGCGCGTGGTCATCATGGAAAAGCCGGGAATGCCCATCGTGGCACAAGGGTTGCTGCTTCGCGCGGGCGGCATAACCGATCCTGCGGACAAGCCCGGCGTGGCGAGTCTGACGGCAACGATGCTCGCGGAAGGCACAAAGACACGCAGCAGCCAGCAGATTTCGGACGAGATGGAGTTTCTCGGCGCACAACTGCGGGCAAGCGTATCGCGCGAGTTCGCCACGCTTGCCGTCGAGACGCTTACATCGCACTGGCAGCACGCGCTCGAAATTATGGCGGATGTTACGCAGAACGCGACATTCCCGCAGCAGGAATTCGAGCGCGTTCGCAGCGAGCGCCTGACCGACCTCAGCCGCATTTCGGACAGCGCGCAGGCGATCGCCGGGCGTGCGTCGCAAGCAATACTGTTCGGCGCGGGCACACGCTACGGGCACCCGATGAGCGGCAACGAAGCGGCGGTCAAGTCGGTCAGCCGCGACGACCTGATGGCACATCACGGCGCGCACTTCGGTCCGGACGGTGCGACGCTGATTCTGGTCGGCGATATACGGCACGACGAGGCGCTTGAGCAGGCTGAGAGCGCGTTTGGCGCGTGGAAGGCTGGTAGCGCGTCCGATTCCGACTCCGGTTCAGACGAGCAGCCTGCGGACGGCACGACCACCATCTACTTAGCGGACAAGCCGGGCGCTCCGCAGTCCGTTATCCGCGCAGGCTACCTGACGATACCACGCCACCATCCGGACTATTTGGCGCTCAACCTGCTGAACTACATCCTCGGCGGGCAGTTCTCCGCGCGCCTGAATATGAACCTGCGACAGGACAAGGGCTATAGCTACGGCTACATGTCCAGCATCGACTGGCTGACGCGGGCGTCGGCGCTCGCGGCTGGCGGATCGGTGCAGACTGAGGTTACGAAGGAATCGGTCGCCGAGACCATAAAGGAGTTCAATGAAATCCGCAGCGCGCGTCCGGTTACGCAGGAAGAGTTCGACGATGCCGTTGGCGGCATACTGCGCGGCTTGCCAAGTCAGTTCGAGACACACGGGCAGATGCTGTCGCAGCTTGTCCGCCTAGTCGCCTTCGATTTGCCGGACGACTACTTCAGCACATACGGAGATGCTGTGTCTAAGCTGACGCTTGCCGATATTCACCGTGTCGCGGAGACGCACATAAAGAGCGGCGCTCTGAAAATCGTAGTCGCTGGCGACGCCGCAACCGTTGAACCTGCGCTGCGCGAATTGGGTTTGCCCATAGTGCACATAGGCTACGAAGGCGCGGAGATAGGCTAGGGCTGCTTGCCGTTCTGTTGCTCGGCGCGCATCGCTTCACACGGGACCTCGTGGACGCGCTGCCGCCAGGTGTTCAAGCCGCCTGAGCGGTAGTATGCCGCGACGTCCTCGTCCAGCCAGACCGCGACCGCTCTTTTACGGGCATCGGTTTGTAGTTCTCAGGCAGCTTATGTGGCCCTTGCTTGCGCGCCTCAACGATTCCCAGGAACAACCTCACTTGCGGACATGTCCGTGAAAATCTTCCATGGTAAGTTCCCGGGTGTCAGGGTCTATGGTAATGCCAGCATTGATAGCGGTCTATCCGCCATATTCCCATTCAATTTCACGTAATGCCAGGTCGCTCCCGAAATTTGCTAGAAGGTCAACTTAGGCATGTCTGAGTTGCCGTGCACGGCGGCAGCCCTTTCCACCATGATTCTGGTGTATTCGTCAAATAGTAGTCTGTCAATGTCCACTTCTTTGCTCATATCGCCTTCGCTCTATTGCACTTGCCCTTTGCACACTGATGATACGCCTTGAGTCGCCTCGCATTGTGTACACGACTACATGGGGCCGCCGCCGATAAGTCCAGTTGCAATAGCCCTTGGCACCCCACTGCGCTGAACACATTGATAGGCAGCGGCGTCCCAATCGAAGTTTTCTACATCCGCAAAGTCAATCTCGTGCTTTCCTCCATTAGAAGCCTGTTTGGTTTCGTCCCATTCGTATTTTTCTTCTAATGAGATATTATAATCTTTGGCATACCTCACTTCATTCCATCGTAGTAACACCTATTGACTTACCGATAAAATTTCCAAATAGGGTTGAATAACAATTCCTCCCTGCCCCTGTCTTCGCAGGGGCAGGCTCTAACCCGTCTCCTTGGGGAAGGGACTCTATCACTTAATTGGAAATGCTACCTAATTTATCCTTAACCGAAATAGCGAGAGGACACAAAATGCAGCGCCCCCACCGCCTGCGGTTGATGGACACTTACCGCAATCTGTTTTACACGCCAATCTACTCTGCGGTTGCGGGTGGGTTTTTGTATGAGGAAGGACTTGATGTGCTGTTTGGCACGGTACCTGCCGACCGCGCGCCGTTCGATATGTTGCGTCAGGGTGAGGCGGATATTATTCAGACTGGCATAAGCCGCAGCCTGATGGCGCTCGACGATGGCGAGGATGACGCGCCTCTGCACATCGCGGAGATTAACCGTGGCGATGGCTTTTTTCTCGTCAGTAGGACTCCAACGACTACTTGGCAATGGAGCGAACTCGAAGGCGCACGCGTCATACCTATCGGCTTTACGCCAGTGCCGCTAACTTCGCTGACCGCGGCGCTTCGCAAGCGTGGCATGAACATCGACAGCATCACAATGCTCACGGGCTTGTCCGCCGACGACGCGCTCGCCGCATTCCGCAACGGCGATGCCGACTACATACACATGCCAAATCCGCAAGCGCAGACGCTCGTCGAAGAAGGGGCAGGCTATCTCGCCGCTTCGCTAGGCAGCGAGCACGGATATTTGTGCTACAGCTCGTTCGCCGCAATGCCTGCGTTTATCGAAGCGCAGCCCGATGTCGTGCATCGTTTCGTGCGCGGATTCTACAAGGCGCAACGGTGGCTTGCATCCGCAGATGCCGCAGCCGTTGCAGAGCGAGTCAAGCCATTCTTCCCGGACGCTACGGACTCGGTGCTGCAGGCGAGCATCGCGCAGTACAAGGCGCTAGGCACATGGGCGGATACGCCGGAAATAGGCGTTGACGGGTACGACGCTATGCGGCAGGTGCTCATCGACGGCGGTCTTGTGCGCGGGCGACATCCGTATGAGCGGCTGGTGCGGCCCAAATTTGCGGCGCGAGCGATGGCGGGGTCGGAATGACGCGCATTATAGAAAACCGGCATCTGTATGATGATGTATCGCCTCCATCCTAACCTACTCCCTCAGTGGGAAGAGACTCTTGATTTCGCTGATTTATAAACGCAAGGCAGGCTATGGACGCATGAAGATACAGGTTAGAATCGCTGAAGTACAGGATATTTCGCCTACGGTGAAGGCTTTTGTGCTGGATTTGCAGGGACAAGCGTTCTCGTTCCTGGCAGGTCAATGGATTGACTGCTTTGTGGAGATAGACGGGCGTACTGAGGTCGCAGGGTACTCGATTACATCGTCGCCGACCGAGGCGGGATGGTTTTCGATTGCGGTCAAGCTGGTGGGCGATAATGTGGTCACCGATTATATGCACGAGCAGGCAGCGGTTGGCGAAACGCTGGTCGTGGATGGTGGACAGGGCGATTTTTACTTTGACCCTGCGACCGCGGGTGATGGTAAGGATAATCCAATCGCGCTTATTGCGGGCGGGATTGGGATAACGCCGATTGCTAGCATCGTGCGGTTTATGGACAAGTCCATGCCGGATGTCCCTACCACGCTGCTTTACAGTGCGAGTGCGCCCGCGGAGCTACTGTTTCGTGACGAGTTTGAGGCGATTGCCGCACGCAACCCGGAGTTTCGCAAATACTTCACGGTTACGCGGTCGGCGGGAGAATTGTGGGAGGGCAATGTCGGGAGAATCGATGCCGATATGCTGCTAGGCGCCAGCGTGGATGGCAACACCCGCTGTTACATCTGTGGGCCGCCTGAAATGATACGCGACATCGCCAACACATTGCGGGAAATCGGTGTGCCGGATGAGCGCATCATCTACGAGCAGTGGTGGTGATCCGGAAAATTAGCGAAATTAGCGCACCCCTAGACATCCCACGCGCTGCGGTAGTCTAGTTTGTCATCGCCGGTGCAGATGAACAGTTCGCCGGTGGGGACTTTGCGGTCTTGGTTGCGGCAGCCGAACTTTGCCGTGCAGCGATCTTGCACATTCTTGTACGGGCAGCGCCACTGCGACACCTCTGTCACCGTGTCCGACATGTCGCGAAAAATGGCGTCAAGGCGCGACAGGCTAGCGTGGTAGCGGTCTTTGTCTATTCTCTGATTATCTGCCATGCTAGTCAATCTCGCCTAATCCGCCCCGGCAACAGGCACGGATTCAAGGCCTTCCACTTCGCCAATGCCCATAAAGGATTTGGCGAGGTCAACGCACGCCATTGCATTCTCGCCGTAGCCGTCCGCGCCCATGTCGTCCGCGAACTCCTGGCGCACCGGCGCGCCGCCCACCATAATTTTCGCCATGTCGCGTAGCCCATACTCCTCGAACGCTTCGATGGTCCTGCCCATATTCGGCATCGTGGTCGTCAGCAGCGCGGACATGCCCAGCACATCCGCTTCGTGTTCCATCACCGCGTCGATGAACTCGTCCGGCTTGGTGTCAACTCCGAGGTCGTGGACGATAAAGCCGGCGCCGCGCAGCATCATAATGCACAGGTTCTTGCCGATGTCGTGCAGGTCGCCTTTCACCGTGCCCATAACGACAGTGCCGACCGGCTCGATACCGGACGCCGACAGGATAGGTTCGATATAAGCCATGCCTGCCTTCATCGCCCGCGCCGCAACCAGCACTTCCGGCACGAAGATGATGTTATCGCGGAACTTGATTCCGACCACAGCCATGCCGGAAATTAAGCCGTCGTCCAGCACATCGTTCGCCGAATATCCTTCCGCGAGCGCCTGCTGCACCAGACTGTCAACCTCCAGGTGCGCCCCGACGATCAGGTTGTATGCGATGTCGTGCATCAGAGGGGTCGTCTCCTCGAACAACCCACGAATGTGCTTGACCTCGAACGGCTTGGTAACCCACTGCAATTCCTGCTCCAAGCCATCGTTATGTATCGGCATCGGCGTACACCTTTCAGTTTGTAGGTAAATCAGTCGGTCAGACTGTCAATCGTTGCTTGCGCCCATGTGATTTTAGCAGGTAGGAATTATGGCTGCCAAATCAATATACCGCGCCTATCCGGTAAGCCCCTGTCCTTCGGCAACTTTAGGCTCGATTCCTCCAATACGCTGCCGCTCATTCAACGCATCTATGAACGGCTTCATGGTATAAGATACACCGTCTATCCAAAATCCGGTTGCGTTTCGTGCCAAGTGTCATAAAACGTCAATCATCCATTCAGAATTGACTTCCGGACGCCTAAGCGCAAGCTCAGACTCTGTGCTCCGTGGCCCTTTGGCAAAGTATAGAATCGAGCCAGGGGGCAGTTATCATTCGTTGCCTTTCCCCTCACCTGCCCTTTCCCCTCACCTGCCC
>VXNZ01000024.1:0-41498 GCA_009840355.1 Chloroflexota bacterium | reverse complement strand
GGGCAGTTATCATTCGTTGCCTTTCCCCTCACCTGCCCTTTCCCCTCACCTGCCCCTTGAAATATTAGTCATGGGCGGCGTGCCACTCCTTCACCGCGCGTGGAATCTCCAGCAGGTTCTCCAGCTTAGTCGCCAGCGGGATCGCGCATTCCGGCGCGACCAGCTGTACACCGGCGTCCAGGCAGCGATGCACCTCTTCGCGCACTTCGGCGGGACCGCGCGCGTACAGAGTTTCAGGATTGTTGATGTTCCCCACCAGATTGATTCCGCCGTCCACCGCTTCCATCGCCGCGTGTGGGTCGTTCTTGGAATCAAAGTGGAACGCCGCCATACCCGTCTGCGCTATCCACGGCATCCTGTCAAGTGTGTTGCCGCAGATGTGCAAAATCAGCGGTGCATCCAGCCGCTCTTCCATCTCCTTGTGTATCTCCAGCAGGAAGCGGTGGTAGTATTCGCCGCTGACCAGATCGCCGGTGGCGTGGTCAGGGAACGTGAGCGCGTCTGCGCCTGCGTCTATCTGCGCTTGCCCGAACAGCACGGAGATTTCCTTCAGTGCGTCCAAGCAGCGCACAGTCATGTCAGGGTCGTCGACGGTCATCAGCAGGAAGGTTTCCACGCCGAACACATGGTACGCGAGCGTCCACGGTCCCATCGTCTTGCCGATAATCGCAACTTCGTCGCCGAATTCTTCCTTCAGTAGGCCAATAGAGCGCGTTATGGTGAGGTTGTCCGGATGCTCCAAGAAGCCCTTCGGGATGTGAATGTCGTCCAAACCCTTCCATATCGGGTTGACCATTCGCACGGTGGGCCAGTTGTCCTTTTCTTCCCACTGCATCTCGCAGCCGAGCGCGGCTGATTCTTGGATGATGGTGAAGTACGGCATTACGGCGTCGAAGCCGAGTTCGGTGTAGCCGGTGGCTGCGAGACGAGCGGCGAGTTCGGGATCGCGGCAGGCGTCCGGGAACGGCGCGTCCACCAAGTCCATAAGTTCAACAGTCGCCACATTTGTCGGATTGGCGACGGGCGTGCGATCGACAGGCAAGCCCGCAAGCGCGTTCATCACCCGCTCTCGCGGCGTCATGGTTTCGGTAAATGGCATTGTGGGGTCTCCTCATTAGATTTCGATTAGTCTATTACAATGGAAATATGCGGACGATTTCGCCGCGCCTGATAGTATTCAGACCCTCCAGTATCCAGGGTATGAGTGTCCTCAGCACATTTATGTCATCCGTTCCAGCCCTGATAACCATTAGACCAACATCGTCTTCAGTCAGATTTTGCTGATTTTCCATGCTCTTGTCGAGAGTGATAATCACATCGAATTCATCCCTTTCTAGAGCAAGCAACTCACCATTGACTCTGCCCTTCCACCCCATATAGTCGGCTGTTCGCACATCATGCCCCGGTATGTCATGCCGAAAGGCATGCGGCATGTTCTCATTGAGCAGCAGCTTCATAAGCGATGCTTTCCAAGGCGTCACTTGCTATTCCAAGGGCTTTGAGCGCCTGCTCACGCTCGACAGTCGGGAACATCGCAAGAAATCCGTCAATAGAGTAGCCATACGATATATAGTTGAACAGCGTTCTAACGGGAACTCGCGACCCCTTGAACACCGGAGTTCCGCTCATCCTCTCCCGTTCACTGTGAATGATGTCGTCAGCGTTGACATGCTCCCTTGCCCTAATCGCCACAACAGCCTGCACCATGTCCACCGACGGGAAGTATTTCAGGAAGGTGTACGGGTTGTAGCCCTCGTCCAAATAGGCAAACATGTACTGCACCGGCACATCAGTCCCTTCGAAAAGTGGACCGTCATTCGGCACATCGGCGAGGTCAACGGGCGGGCGGCAGGCTTTGCCTGAGTCCATAACGCCTTCTCTCGCCTCAGTTGTAATCGACTGCGTCATAACGCCCTCTCTGTCGGTTCATCCGCCAACTCCGCCAACCTAGGTCCAAACACTTCCTTGAACTTCAGCAGCCGATCAACCATCCACTCCCGAATTTCTTCGAGCGCCTCTTCGTCGTCGTCAATGCTTCCTTGGCGTGCAATTGATATACGACACGCTTTCTTATCGTCCAATCGCTCCCACAGAAGTTCCCCAAGTTCAGACTCAATGTCGTCTCTATCGCTCACTAACAGGTCAAAGTATGTCTTGTTCTTGTTGCTATCGCCGTTGAGATATAGCTCAACTCTTGCTCTGTTCATGTTGCTTGTGGTGAGATAGGGAGTGTAACTAAATCCTGTCTGTCCTGTGGGGAAAGTGCAGTAGGCTCTAGTCCCTGCTTTCTTCCTATTCGTAAATTTATGCACATCCCTCATTGTGTCTATAAGAGTCTGATAAAACTCCCTATATTGCTCTCCTCGCCCCGATGCAGGTATCGTACCTAATCTCCTATTCGGTGACCATTCGTTAGGGAAGGCTACCATCTTGAAGTTGACTGCGGGGCGAGAGCCATCAATCTTCCAAAGCTCCACTTCAACACCAAAAAACTGCGTATCTTCGCCAGTTCGATGGTTCAGATAGTCCAATGCCTCCCTATGCTCGTCGCGGAAGTTCTCTGCAATCCACACGACTACGCCTGCGTCAAACCCGCTCGCATAAGTCAGTAGTTGACCAAGGTGAGAGTGGTCTGTGTGCCCGAACTGGTTCTCAATTATGACTTCGCCCCTGATGTTTGCGTCTTGCGCTCTCACATCAAGCCTGAACGGACCTACTTGCGCCTCAGTCTCTACTAATTCCAAATCCAAGCCTATTTCAGCACCCAGTTTGTCCAGATTCTCGCCAAGCCAGGGCGTGAAGTGGCCAGGTTCGGTCGGCCACACCTGCCTTATGTCCACCTTCTCAATCGTCCCCAATTCCTGCGCCGTCGTCATCTCAACCCTTTATCCCCTCCATTCATGCCAGTCCGCCTAGGTCTGCGAGAAGCCCAGCGTTCCTGTCGTCATCTGCCCTCGCAATGCTTCGGCTGCCATCATGCCTTCCACGCTGGAAATGTTGCGCGAGTATGGCAGCAGCAGGCGCATTAGCTCGTCGTGGCGACTGCCGCAAGGGAATACGACTTCGGTGTCGCCGACCTTTTGCATCTCGCCGTAGCGCAGAAAGCCCGCAACGACCATTCGCAACCGCACGGCAGGCCTAGGGGCGTCTCCCTCTACGGACACGGAATATACATAAGCGTCGTCTCGCTGGCTGCCTGACACCTTAATCGTCAGCGGCGAGCGTGAGTCTCGAATGGTCATATCGCCCTGCGGTGGCGCGTAGTCCGGCGCCTTGCCCACTGCCTGTGTCATCAGGAATTTCATCGGTCGTTCATGAAGAAAGCCACACGCGAAGCGCGCCTGATTGTAGGTGCCCGATACCGCTTCCATGCCGCCAAGCGCGACAAGTTGATCGCGTATCTGTTCGATGCGCGCCTCTACGCCCCGCTTGCCACTGAATGTCCACACCGTGCAGATGTCGTTCTTCACATACAGTCCAACGCTTATATTCTTGAAGTTCGGGTCCATCGGCACGAGTTCAAGACAGCTTCCGTAGCGTTCCAGAACATCCGCCACCCGTAGGGTATTGCTTGTTTTCATCATGATGGCACCCCCCCTTACTGTCTATTAGCGATGTTACATAATAAGCCGTGCGGGTGAATGCGGCAAGTCAGGGCGTGGCGGCTCATGAGCGATGATTATCGTACTTGTCCTCCTCCTAACCTGCCCATGAGTGTGAAAAGACATGTGGTACAATTCGGCAACGGATGGGATGCTGGCGAGAGCATAAAGGCAGTCAATTGGAGGGATGTCGGGCATGACTACTACTGTGAAGTTCAGCGATGACGATTTCGACGAAGTAGAGCGCGGAATCGACTGGCTCGAAAGGCTGGAAGGCATCAAGTCTCGTCGGGACAAGGAAGCCGCGCTGCTCGAGACGGTCGAGTATGTGGACGCACTGCGGACGGCGCTCGTGGCTCTGTGCGGCGACGATACGGCGGACGACATCGCGGCACGGCACGGCAGGCAAGTCGCTGACTTGGTGAATGGCATACGGGACGCCGGAACTAGGGACCCGTGGGACGAGTATCTCAAGCCCGCGCTGACTGAAACGCAGTAGTGGGAATTTGCCGATATATGTCGACACAGACTGTATCAGCAGTAATCGTGCTCATTGACGGGATCATTGCCGATGGAATAGCGGCGGGCAATGTTCAAATCACGCCCATCCTAACGTTACCGCATCAAGGGGGAAGGGACAAAATGAACGGCGATTATCCCCAATAATTATGCCCAACACTGGATGGGAGATGTTGAGTTGACCAGAAGCATAGACATACACGCGCATATTTCGCCGGAAGGGTTCGTGCGGGCTGCGGGAAAAGGCGAAGACTGGTACGGCACGATGCATGACGCCGGCGGGATGCTTAACTACAATCCCAGAACTGCGTGGACGCCGGAAGAGCGGCTGGCGGACATGGATTCCATCGGCGTGGATGTGCATGTTCTGTCAACCAACGCGTACTTCTACAATTACGACAAGGACGCCGCTACCGTAGCGGCAATGTCGCGCGAGGCGAACGATTATGTCTCGCAGCTGACGAAGGACCATCCCACGCGCTTCGCCGGCTTGGCGAATCTGCCGATGCAGGATGTCGCCGCTTCCGTGGCAGAGTTAGAACGCTCGGTCGTGAAACTTGGGCTGAAGGGCGCGATGATTGGCGACCATGTGAACGGCAAGACCTACGACGACCCGGAGTTCGAGCCGCTGTGGGCGGCAGCGGAGCAAATCGGCGCGGTGCTGCTGATTCACCAAGGAGGGCCTACAATCGTAAGCCCGCGTTCCTCAAAGTATCACCTCCCCAACACGATCGGCAATCTCGCCGACCGCACGGTAACATTCGCGGCGTTCGTGTTCGGCGGCGTGATGGACAGGCATCCCGACTTGCGAATATGCCTGTCGCACGCGGGTGGATATGTATGCTACGGTATCGGTCGGATGGACAGGGGCTGGCAAGTACGTTCCGAGGCGCGCGAGCACATCGTCAAGCCGCCGAGCGAATACCTGAGCGATTTCTACTACGACTGCCTCACGCACGACGAACGGGCGCTCCGAATGCTGATAGACCTCGTGGGCGTGGAACGCGTGTTGTTCGGCACTGATTGGCCCTTCGACATGGCAATCGACTGGCCCGTGTCGTGGCTTATGGGACTGGAAAGCCTGACGGAAGACGAGAAGGAAGCGATTCTGTACAAGAATGTCGAGGCGTTGCTGGGGATATAATTGGTCGCGAATAGCACAATGAACGGTTGCGGGCGGATGGTATGTATAGGCTGACAATTACGGCGGCTAGTCCTGATGAATGGAGTTCGGCGATACGATGATTTCGAAAGAGCGGAACAGCGAAAAGTACATCGAGAAGGCGCGGGAGTTGGCGGCGCTTGTGGCGGCGAACACTGGCCGCATCAACGAAGAGCGCAAGATACCAACCGATGTGTCCGACGAAATTGCGGACGCCGGCTTTTTTCGCCTGCTGATGCCGCGCAATCTCGGCGGCGCGCAACTCGACCACCCTGATTTTCTTCGCATCGTGCAGATATTCGCCGAGGCGGACGGTAGCGTGGGATGGTCTATGAACCAGAACAACGTCTTCGCCACAAACTCCACACGGATGAACGACAAGACGCGCGAAGAGATATACGGCAACCCGCGCGCCGTGATTACGAACGGACCGCCCATGTCGCGGTCGCGGGCTGTCGAGGTTGACGGCGGGTTTAGCTTAAGCGGGCGATGGAACTTCAGCAGCGGCAGCGACCACGCGACCTGGATCGCCGCTCTGACGCCAATCGTCAGCGCAGACGGCTCCGGCGCGAGTGCAGGCGGCGCTGTGCCGCGCGAAGAAATGCGTATCCTGCTGATCCCGAAGGCGGAAGTGGATATGGTGAACAACTGGCAGGTGAACGGTCTGCGCGGCACGGCGAGCTGGGGCTTCGAGGCGGACGAGTTGTTCATCCCCAAGCACCGCACATACGACCCGTCGGCAGCGCCGCGAGAAGACGGACCGGTCTATCAGATACCGACATCGCTGCTATTCGCGTCGGGCTTCGCCACGGTGGCGCTTGGTGCTGCAAGGGCGGGCTTGGACGCGGCTAAGGAACTTGCGAATCGCAAGGTGCCAGGCAATATGTCAGCGGAGACACCATTGCTGCGAGACTGGTCCACGACGCAGCGGCAGGTCGGCGAGGCAGAGGCTATCTGGCACTCGGCGCGGGCGTTCCTGCGTGAATCCGCCGGCGCGGTGTGGCAATCTGTCGCGGCAGGCGAACCATTGACGATGAGCCAGCGAATACACATGCGACTCGCCAGCACGCACGCCAATCGCAAGGCTGCCGATGTGGTGGACATCGCATATACGCTGTGCGGCTCGTCCGCGATATTCGAAAGCAATCCGGTGCAGCGGCGCTTCCAAGATGTGCATGTCATCAATCAGCAGGTGCAAGGCCGGCTTACACATTATGATACGGCTGGACGGTATTTCATGGGTATGGAGCCGGGGACGGACGGGCTGTTCTAGGCGGGCGATGATGGACATGCGGGCATGAGTTTGATGCCTTGTGTCTCTTCGCAAGAATATAATTCGCTTATACTGGTTGAGGGCGGTGTATGGTTAAGGTTAGGGTGATGTACTGGAAGGAGATTCCGGTGCAGGTACAGGCGGTCGAAGCCGGCGCGCCGCCGGTTAGCGTGCCTCTCGATGCTCGCTTTCAACAAGGCGTGGATGCGATTGCCATGTTCGACGGGAGTATGGGCAGCGACGATTACCTGATGGCGTGGGAATGGCACGACTTTGCTGATGTGAGCGGCACGGCACAGGAAGCGGCGGACTCGGTCGCGGCGCGGTTTAATACGAACTTTCCGGCGGACTTCGTGGCACGAATACGCGATTTGCAGAATGCCGGTCAGCGAGACGCTATGCCAGGTGCGATTAATCACTGGCTCGACGAGTGATTCCGGCGAAATGTCGAAATGACCGATATAAGCAAGATGTAAGACGTAGAGGATATTGAATATGGCGGACACGATTTTGCAGCGGCTTGCAAAAGGCGATCTGTTAGTCTCAGACGGTGCAACGGGCAGCTACTTGCAGCAACACGGGCTGGAAGACGGTGATCCTGAAGAGTGGAATGTCAGCCACCCAGATGTGGTGCAAGGCATGGCGAAAGCGTACTTCGATGCCGGGTCTGACATGGTGCTGACGAACACATTCGGCGGCACAAGCCTGCGACAGAGTCATTATGGCTTTGCGGACAGGGCTGCCGAGTTCAACAGGCTGGGCGCGGAACTCGCCCGCAGTCAAGCGCCTGACGGATGCTTTGTCGTGGGGTCGGTTGGACCGACCGGCGAGGTGCTGAACGACCCGCTGCGAGACAATCCGCTGACTGAAGAACAGGCATACGAAGTATTCGTCGAGCAGATTGTCGCACTCGCGGACGGCGGCGTGGACGCGGTGAATATCGAGACGATGATCGACATCAACGAAGCGGTCATCGCGGTGCGCGCAGCGAAGGAGAACACCGATCTCGTGGTGATGTCCACGATGTTCTTCGACAAGGGACCGCGCGGATTCTTCACGATGATGGGGTCGAAGCCGGCGGACGCGGTCAGCAAGCTGCAAGAAGCGGGCGCGGACATTGTGGGCGCGAACTGCGGCAACGGCATCGACGTGATGATCGAACTCGCCCGTGAGCTGCGCGCGGCTACGGACGGCTACCTGCTAATTCACTCCAACGCGGGCATACCGGCGCCCATCAACGGCGAGATTGTATATCCGGAGTCGCCGGAATATATGGCAGAGCGGTTCAAGGTGATGGCGCACGATGTCGGCGTGAATATACTTGGCGGTTGCTGCGGCACAACGCCGGAACACATCAGGGCGCTCATCAATGCGTTGGGGCGATAGTGATTAAAGGGAATTGACTGCGCCATCAGTGCCATAGCCGCGCTTGACAGTCCTCACGTTATCGCAGAAGATACTAGGCTCAATAACGGCGTAGCTGCCTTGACTTTGCGCTATACCAGTGGCAGACTTGGGCAGACGTTATAATGTCCCTTCCCTCTTGATGAGGGAAGGTTACGGTGGAGAGTGAATTGGGCCACTCTCACCTTCGCGATTAGAACCTCACGGCGGACTTTCCACTTGCTTATAGACATTCACACGCACACCTTCCCAACTTCGGACGACGCATTTCATTCTCCTGAAGAACTTATTACCAATTCGAAGCGCTTCGGTCTTGACGGTATATGCATCACCGACCACGACAGGTTCTGGGAACCCAAAGACGTAGAAGCCCTAACGCGCAAGCACGACTTCCTTGTGCTCGCCGGCTGCGAGGTTACGACCGAGGAGGGGCATATCTTGGTATATGGCTTGTCAGAGTACATCTTCGGCATGCACAAGGCGGCGTATGTGCGCGAACTGGTGGACGAGGTGGGCGGCGCGATGGTGGTGGCGCATCCGTACCGCCGTTTCTATCGCAAGCAGGCGCACACCAGCGAGGAGGCGTACCAAGAGATGCTGGAACGGGCTTGCCGCAACCATGTCTTCAGCTTGGTTGATGCCGTGGAAATCTTCAACGGACGAGGCACGGACGAGGAAAACCACTTCGCCAGCGACATCGCGGACTGGTTCAGCATGCACACCACCGGCGCCAGCGACGCCCATGCCATCAAGGAAGTCGGCAACTACGCGACGCGCTTTCAGCAGCCGATACGCGACATTGACGATCTCATCACCGAGATAAAGGCGGGCAGGTGCAGCGCAATTTCGTTGCGCGACGCCGTCCCCGCGCTCGCACGAGTGTAACGGCGCTGGCATAGACGGCGGACATCACGATCGTCAACGCGTTCATTATTGATTGCGCCGCCGTTAATTACGCTGCAATAGCCGTCCCATAACCATATACGCAGCCACCACGAACGATATGCCATGCCTGCAAATCTCCTCGAAATAAGAGACCTGCACACCTACTTCAGCACGAAGGAAGGCGTGAATAGGGCGGTCAACGGTGTTTCGCTCACATTGAAAGAAGACTCCATCCTCGGAGTCGTGGGCGAGAGCGGCTCCGGAAAGACGGTTACCGCGCTTTCCATACTGCAGCTCGTGCCGTTCCCCGGCGAAATCGTCAAGGGCAGCATCACCTACAACGGGCAGGAACTGTTGAGGATGACGCCCGAAGAAATACGGCACATCCGCGGCAAGGAGATTTCGCTAATCTTCCAGGACGCCGGCGCGGCGCTCAACCCTGTCATTCCAATCGGCAAGCAAGTCGAAGAAATCGTCTTGGAACACACGGACATGGGACGCAGGCGCGCGCGCAATCTCGCGATCGATCTGCTGGGGCAAATGGGCATACCGGACGCCAAGAATATGCTCAATCGCTACCCGTTCCAGCTGAGCGGCGGTATGGCGCAGCGCGTGCTGATGGCAATAGGCGTCGCGTTAAAGCCGAAGGTGCTAATCGCCGACGAGCCGACCTCAAACCTTGATGTAACGCTGCAAGCGGAAATTCTGCACCGCCTCAGCCAGCTGCGCGAGGAGAACCACTCCGCGATCATGCTCATCACGCACGATTTAGGTGTGATAGCGCAGATGACGGAGACGGTCGCGGTGATGTACGGCGGCTCAGTCGTGGAATACACTGACACGAAGGCGCTGTTCGCCAAGCCGTTGCACCCGTACACATGGGGCTTGTTCCAAGCGATACCACGCTTGGACACAGGGCAGCAGGCTCTAAACCCTATCCGCGGCGCGCCGCCCAAGATGATAGACGCGCCCGACAGGTGCCCGTTCCTAGAGCGATGCAGCAAGGCAACAACCCAGTGCCGCACCATGCCCATCCCGCCGCTGGTGGAGGTGGAGCCTAATCACCGGCTGGCGTGCTACAACCCAGTCGTATATGCGTGAACTGTGTTGGCGGATAGGCATAGCTCGGACACGCCGGTATCGCCAAGGGCGTCAAGCACAACTTCGCTGCCGCGCTCTTCGGCAGGCAGGAAGCGGATTTGCCAGTTGCGAAAAATTACTTCTACGCTGAATATGACCATTGAGATCACTCCAGCCATGGCATAAATTGCCGCCATTCGTCTTCGATGTGGCGGTGGTGGAAGATGTAGTATGGGTTTGGGCGCGGCGCGGCGGGCTTGGTTAGCAGGCGCATGTTTGCCTCGCGCGGCGTAAAGCCTGCTTTGCGATGGTTGCAGGGAATGCACGCGCTTACCACATTTTCCCAGACGTGAGGACCCTTACGAGAGCGCGGGATGATGTGGTCGAGCGTTAGATTTTTCGACTCTTTGCCGCAGTATTGGCAACGGAAGCCGTCGCGGTAGAACACCGCGCGGCGCGACATCCTGCGGCGCACGACCGGGCGCTTGACCATATAGATAAGCCTTATGACGGACGGGATCGGCACGCGCCGCGACACCGTGGCGATGTGCTCGTCCGCGTCGATTAGGGCTTCCGCCTTGCCGCGTCCGAGCAGCACTATCGCGCGCCGCGCGTTGCACACATTCAGCGGTTGATAATTCTGGTTGAGCACCAGGACAGGCTTGTTTATCGACATTATCAGCCCCGCTCCGAATTCGTGGTGTTCTGGTCCGTGCGTGGTCGGTGTTGTATGGTCGTTTGATCGTATATTCGTCTGCTCGCGCTTAGATTCTTCTCTCTACTAATTCTAACGCTTGCTCGAAGCCTTGCGTTATCAATCCGAATGCATCGTACGGCAGGTCGTCCGCTATCGTGATGAAAAGTCTTACGACGACGGACTCCGCAAGCGTGCTCTCCAAGCCTTCTCGCACATTCAGCACCGCGCCGGCTATGTTCGTGCTTTCCAGCGGCAAATCATAGGTGAGCCTGGCGAGTCCCAGCACGATGATTGCCGCGAGCATGCCACCCAACGCGACTCCAAGCAGCAGCCCGCCCACGCGGTCAACCAGAGACGACGCGCCGAGTGTGACGATGCCCAACGCTCTGCGCAGGATGTTCCAAGCATACTGGATGACTACGACCGTAACCGCGCCGATGAGCCAGTATATGACGACGATGACGGAAGCGGACAGCCGGAAATAACCGTTCCCCACCAAGCCTAGTCCGTAAACGACCTGGCTCGCGATGAGCGCTGCCAAGACCAGCGCGGCGACATTGACCAACGCGCCAAGCAACCCTATGCGGTATCCTCGCAGCGCGCCGATTACCACAATTCCGATTAGTACAACATCAAGCCAATTCATCGCTTACGATTTTACCATACCATATTTAACAGGATTTTCAGGGTGGGCAGGATGGATAGTATGGATAGGATTGTGCTTCCATCCTAGCCTTCCCCCATCAAGAGAGGAAGAGACTTGTGAGTTCGGCAATGCGTATGTCCTTTAATGGATAAGAGGATATGGGATAAGAGGACGGGACTGTGGCGCGAAAAGCAGAACGGGAGCGACGAATGATCGCCGCTCCCGTTGTTTTTGCTGCTTGCGCCCTACCCTGCCCTATTATCTTGGTGGGGTGGGTGGGACTGGATTGACCAGGCCGTTTGCTAGCGAAATGGGAACTAGCTCGTCTAGTTCGTCGAGCGTCCAGCGGCTGTTCTTGTGGATGCTGCGGATTACATGGCGCGGCGAGTATAGCGTCGCGGGCCAGCCGCTCGTGCCGATGACCTGCCCGGTTATCTGGCAGTTCTCGGACGACAGATAGACTGCTTTCGGAGCGTTGTTTTCCGGAGCTCGCGCTTCAGGGGGACCCATAATCGGGGCGCCTTGCGTCGCCTGGCTCGCGCCAGCTGCTGCGGCTGCGGCTTGGCGCTGGGTCTGCCTAAGCTGCTGTGTGCTCTCCGGGATGGTCTCCGTCATTCGGGTCGCACCGCCCGGATACACGGCGTTCACCAGAATGCCATGTTCGTTCAGCTCACGCGAAAGCGCCCGGGCGAAGCCGACCATGCCCTCCTTCGCGGCTGCGTAGTTCGCCTGTCCGGACGCGCCCATGCCTGAGCCGGACGAGAACAGCACTAGCCTGCCGTAGCCCTGATTTATCATGTGAGGCACGGCATTGCGCACCATGTTGTATGCGCCGTAGAGGTGGACTTGCAACACGCCGTCCCACTCTTCCTCTGTCATATTGAACACCATGCGGTCTCGCAGGATGCCCGCTACATGGTTCACCACATCCAAGCGGCCGAAGTTGTCGATTGCCGCTTGCACAATCTTGCCTGCCGAATCGTAGTCTGCCACCGAGTCGAAGTTGGCGACTGCCGTGCCGCCGCGCGATTCGATTTCCGCTACGACCTGAGATGCGGGTGCGTCAGAACCGCCCACGCCGTCAACGCCGCCGCCGAGGTCGTTCACGACCACGGATGCGCCTTCGTCGGCAAGAAGCATCGCAACGCTGCGACCGATGCCACGCCCGGCACCAGTAACGATTGCCACTCGCCCTTCAAGTCTCTTGCCCATGCTTGTTTCCTTTCTGTGATTGCAGTATTGGTTTGCCAAAGCCGTGGGCTAGAGGCCCTTGCCGAATATCTTGGGGAATAGCTCGTCCATTTCCTCCATCGTGAATGTGCCCCACTTGTGGATGGCGTTCGCGATTTCGGGGTTGGAATACAGGTAAATGCTGCCGCCGCGCACGCCGAACACATTGCAGTTCACATTCGGCGCTGCGTAGGTGGACAGATACACAGCCAGCGGCGCGACATTGGCGGGGTCGTCCTCGCTGCCTTCGCCTTCCCAGTCGGAGACGGCCGGCGACTGCCCTATACCCGCGCGCTCTGCCGGCGACGGGGATGGACCCTGCGCCACACGGAACTCTTCGACGGAGCCGGGGAACAAGCGCGTCTCCACCAGTGGGGAAATCGCGTTGCAGGTTACGCCGTAGCGCCCGAGGTCTCTGCCCACTGTGCGGGTCAGGCCGATAATCGCCTCGGATGCCGCCGCGTAGTTCGAGCGCCCGATGTCGCCCAGACCGGCGTCGGATGTGAAGTTCACCACACGCCCGCTGCGCTGCTGCCGGAAGAGAATCGCGGCGAACTTCGTCGGTGCGAAAGTGCCCTTGACATTATATCGGATGACGCGATCCCAATCTTCAGGGGACATTCGATATATCATGCGGTCTTGCAGCACGCCGACGCTGTTGACTAGGACATCTACTTGTCCAAAGTTATCCACGGCTGCGCGAATGACCGACTCGCCGCCGTCCATTTCAGCCACATTGTCGTAGTTGGCGACGGCGTTGCCGCCTGCTTCTTGTATTGCCGCTACCGTGCTGTCGGCGGGTGCTTGCGAAGAGCCGCTGCCGTCAACATCACAGCCGAGGTCGTTGACCACGACGGACGCGCCTTCTTTGGCGAGCAGCAAAGCGGTCGCCCTGCCGATGCCGCGTCCCGCTCCGGTGACAACCGCTGTCTTGCCTTCTAAGCGGTTTCCCATGTATCTACCTCCGTATGTTGGTTAGGATTATTGCTTTCTTTTTGCCGTCTGTTTGCCGATAATTGCAGTTTGTAAGCCGTCGATAGAAGGTCAAACCGGAATGGCGGATGCCGGCCTGCGTTCGCTGCGCGGTATTCTTGCAAGAGAGCAAATCGCGCATTGACAACGCAGGTTCTTTAACAAAAGGCTAATATCGCTTAACCGTCCGTTGCGGTTTGAACCGCGCGAATTATGATACCTTATCGGCGCATGTTTGAAAAGTTTCTCACAATCGGCTGCCAAGATAACAAACTCAGGAGGAACACCACCTTGATACACGAAAACTTCGACTGCGAAATCTACTTCATAAGACACGGGGAGTCTGAATCAAATGCCTTGGGGGATCGGACATCTTTGGACCCTGATTCTTCGCTTACAAGCAAAGGCTTCGTTCAGGCGCGCCTTCTAGGAGAAAGGCTTAGGCAAGACGGTGTTAACTTTGACAAGGTGTACAGCTCCAGCCTTATTCGCACCGTGCAGACTACTCAGACGATGCTTGACGCGATGGGGGAACCGAACAGGGATTTCACGCGGGTAGATGCCATTGTCGAGCAGAGGACAACCGGCTGGAGGGGCATACGTACGGAGGAGTTGATGACGCCTGAATTGGTCGCGTATATGCGGACGAAGGCGAGCCATTTTGTCCCTCCACAAGGCGAATCGTACCGCATGGTGCAGCGCCGCTGCGCCAACTGGCTTGAAGATGAAATCCTTTACAACTCCGAGTTCGACGACAGCCCACAGTCTTTGCGAATAGCCATAGTGGGGCATGGCATTGCAACCCGCTGCATCCTGCACTACATCCTGGGCTTTGACGAACAGTTCATCTGGAAGATGGTCATGGAAAACACATCCGTCTCGCGTTTCCGCTTCAATCGAGAGGGTTGGTTTCCCATCTGCATCAACGACACCGCGCACCTGCGCGGCGCGACATACGAAGATTAGCGCGAAAGTCGGGCAAACAGGGGCGCGGACAGAACAAGGATGGGAGGGTGAGAATTGGAGCGGAAGACGGGGTTCGAACCCGCGACCTCATCCTTGGCAAGGATGTGCTCTACCAACCTGAGCTACTTCCGCTTACACTGTGGTGCCGAGGGTCAGAATCGAACTGACGACACCAGCATTTTCAGTGCTGTGCTCTACCTACTGAGCTACCTCGGCGCGTCCAATAATGTTAATGTCCGCGACTGCAAGTGTCAAGATTTGGTTTAACAGGATGGGCAGCATGGATAGGACGTGGAGTGCGTTTCTTGGCTCCGTCTATCCTGTCCATCCTATTTGACAAAGCCTAGAATCCGCATTTGTGCCGAATTGCGGAATTGGCGTGCTGTCTCACGCTTTATTGAAGTATCGCGGATAGTGTAGAATAGACACTTGATTGGTATTCGAGAGGCTTTGCTTGCGCGAAGTCGCCTCTTCAAGGCTTCTCTATCGAGGTGTTTGATTGGCAGACTATGATGTGGTTGTTATCGGCGCTGGGCCCGGCGGGTATGTCGCGGCGATAAGGGCTGGGCAGCTCGGCATGAGCGCGGCGGTCATCGAAGATGACAATGTCGGCGGCGTGTGCCTGAATTGGGGCTGCATCCCCAGCAAGGCATTGCTGCGAAATGCGGAAGTGCTCAACCTCGTAAAGGAAGCCGACAAGTACGGCATCACCACCGGCAATATTAGCTATGACTATGGCAAGGCGATCGACCGCAGCAGGCAGGTCGTCAGGCGCTTGACCGGCGGCGTAGGCTCGCTGCTGCGAAAGAACAACGTGGAGCACATCAGCGGTCGCGGTGCGCTGCGCGGCGGCACCACCGTATCTATCGACGGCGCAGAACGCGCCATCAGCGCGGACCACATCATAGTCGCGACCGGCGCGCGCGCGCGGCACATCCCAAACATTCCCGTTGACGGCGAGACCGTGCTAACTTCGCGCGAAGCCATTGTGTTGCGCGAAGTGCCTGATCGCGTGGTCATCGTGGGCGGCGGCGCAATCGGCGCGGAGTTCGCGGACATCTACCATTCTTACGGCGCGGAAGTTACGATTGTCGAAATGCTGCCACGCCTAGTTCCGCTTGAAGACGAAGAAATCAGCCAGCACCTCGAACGCGCATTCCGGCGGCGCGGCATCGGCTACAAGACAGGCGCAATGGTAAAGAGCGTTGTCGTCAACGATGGCGTTGCTACCGTTACGGTAACCGATGCAGACGGCGCGAACAGCGAGATAGAGTGCGACAAAGTGTTGGTAGCGATTGGCGTGCAAGGCAATTCTGACGGTATTGGACTTGAGGCGGCTGGCGTCAATGTCGAGCGCGGGTTCATCCCCGTTGACGACAAAATGCGGACGAATGCGCCGGGCGTGTATGCTATCGGCGATGTAACGGGCAAGCTGCCGCTGGCGCATGTGGCGTCCGCGCAGGGCGTAACCGCTGTCGAGGCGATTGCGGGCATGAACCCTATGCCGCTGGACTACACCCTTATGCCGCGCGCGACATACTGCCGCCCACAGATTGCCAGTTTCGGCTTGACCGAGCAACAGGCGGCGGACAGCGGATATTCGTACAATGTCGGCAGATTCCCGATGGCGGCGAGCGGCAAGGCTCTCGCTATGGGCGAGGTGAGCGGGATGGTGAAGCTCATCGTCGATAGCGAAGTTGGCGAACTGCTAGGCGCGCATATGATAGGCCCGGAGGCGACCGAGTTGCTGGGCGAAGTCGGGCTATCGCGCCTGCTCGAAGGCACAACCACCGAGCTCGGCTGGTTAGTGCATCCGCACCCGACCATATCCGAAACGATTAAGGAAGCGGCGCTCGCAGCCGAAGGCGAAGCCATTCACATATAGCAGATGCGGGCATAATTCAGTTCACTGCCATCCTACCCTGCCGCTATCAGCGGGAAAGGAACAATATGAATGGAGATTATGCCTAGCCATAACATTTAGGCGTTTAGAATTAGGCAGCAGCGACACTTGTCAGTCTGCACAAGTACAATATACAGCCGAGACACAGCCAAACAACCAAGATTGCACACCAGAATTACGCTTTAGATACGCCGATAGACGATGAGGTGAAAAGCCAAAGTGGAATCGACACTGAACAAGCAGCAGTTAGCCGAGTTCTACAGGCAGATGCTGTTGATTAGACGATTCGAGGAAGCATGCGGACGCCTTTACATGCAGGGCAAGATTCGCGGCTTCCTGCACCTCTACATAGGCGAAGAAGCGATCGCGGTCGGCACTATGGCGGCACTTCGCCCGGACGACTATGTTATCGGGCATTACCGCGACCACGGGCACGCCATCGCCAAGGGCATGGACACGAAGATAGCCATGGCGGAGCTGTGCGGCAAGGCGACGGGCAGCAGCGGCGGCAAGGGCGGCTCGATGCACCTGTTCGACTCCGAAAAGCACTTCATGGGCGGGCACGCCATCGTAGCGGGGCAGATGCCAATCGCTGCGGGTCTCGCGCTTGCGAGCAAGTATCGCAAAGAAGACCGCATTACCGTGTGCTTCTTCGGCGACGGCGCCGTGAACCAGGGGGAGTTCCACGAGACGCTCAATCTGGCGTCCGTGTGGAAGCTCCCCGTTCTGTTCCTGCTGGAAAACAACCTCTACGGCATGGGCACACACGTCGATCGATCGCGCGCCGGCGGCAGGCATATCTACGAAGCCGCAGCCGCGTACGACATACCCGGCGTGCAGATTAACGGCATGGATGTGTTGGGCATGAATGAATGCGTCAGCGAGACTGTTAAGTCCATGCGAAAGGACGGTGGTCCCCGCTTCATCGAAGCGATGTGCTACCGATACCGCGGGCATTCTATGGCGGACCCGACAATGTATCGCGAGCGCGACGAAGCGGAAGAGTTAGGCATCAAAGATCCGATAGAGAGCCTGAAGAACTTCATGCTGCAATTCGAGGTCGTGGATGATGGCGAGCTTGCGGAGATCAACGCGAAGGTTGAGGCGGAAATCAGCGATGCCGTGCAGTTTGCCGAGGACAGTCCCGCGCCCGAACTGGACGCGATGTACAGAAACGTTTACGCATAATTCTGGAGTAGGATATGGCTGAGATGATTCTCCGGGAGGCCGTCGCAAAGGGGCTGCGCGAAGCTCTAGAAGACGACCGGGTGTTTATCATGGGAGAGGACATCGGCGCGTACGGCGGCGCTTATGCCGTAACACGTGGCTTCCTCGACGAATTTGGGCCAGAGCGCGTTATGGACACGCCCATATCCGAGTCCGTAATCGTCGGCGCTGGCGTCGGCTCGGCGCTGGCAGGCCTGAAGCCGATCGTCGAACTTATGACCATCAACTTCAGCCTTGTCGCCATCGACCAGATAGTCAACCATGCCGCCAAGCTGCGCTATATGTCGGACGGACAATTCACCGTGCCCCTGGTAATTCGCACCGTAACCGGCGGTGGCGGGCAGTTGGCGGCGACGCACTCGCAGAGCTTCGAGAACTGGTACGCCTCCGTGCCGGGGCTCAAGGTCGTGGTGCCTGCGACGCCATATGACGCGCTTGGCCTGTTCCGCACCGCGATGAAGGACGGCAATCCGATTCTGTTCGCAGAGCACTCGCTGCTGTACGGCACGCGCGGCGATGTGCCGGACGACTGGTACGAAATCCCGTTCGGCAAAGCGGACATCAAGCGATCGGGCGACGATGTTACGATTGTCGCGTACTCACGCATGACGCATATCGCTCTGCAGGCGGCGGCGATGCTGGAAGAGCGCGGCAGGCAAGCGGAAGTCATCGACTTGCGCACACTGCGACCGTGGGACAAGGACACCGTATTGCAGTCCGTCCGCAAGACGAACAGAGTCGTCGTGGTCGAAGAGACTTGGCGCACCGGCGGCTTCAGCGGCGAGGTTACCAGCACGATACAAGAAGAAGCATTTGACGACCTAGACGGACCTGTCGCGCGCGTAGGCGGCGTAGATGTGCCCGCGCCATACAACGGCACGCTAGAAGCCGCCACGATCCCGACCGCGGAACGCGTCCTGCAAGCGCTTAACGATAGCTACGGCATTTAGTAGTCCGCGGCGTGATTTGACTTGGCGCAATCCTGCTACTTCAAGCGACGATGTGTGCCTGCCAGAAGTCCCATCCCCCTCTGAGAGAAGGTTATGATGGAGGCAGAGAGCATTAGGGTGCGCGCAATTCAAAGCGAACCTTCGTCAAAGATTAGGTACATTATTTGTCGCGCTTTTTCTATGTTTCAGCAGCGTAGTATGCAAGCAAATACGCAATGCATAGCCTAGTAAAACCTTGCGCTTTATCCTTCACACGCTTAACTTAATTATGTGATTTGCTTGCAATAGGGGGTTTGGATTGGCAACAGAACTGACAATGCCACAGATGGGCTACGACATGCAGGAAGGGACGGTCCTGCGATGGCTGAAGGGTGAGGGAGACGCGGTGGCAAACGGCGAACCCATCGCCGAAATCGAGACCGACAAAGCAGTCGTAGAGTTCGAGTCGTATGCGGATGGCGTGCTGCACAGCATCATCGTTCCCGCAGGGACGACCGTGCCCGTTGGCGAGCCGATCGCCGTCATAGGCGCGCAGGACGAAGCGCCCGCAAGCGCTCCTGCCGCTGCGCCGGAAGATGGCGCGGCGGACGAACCGGCTGGCGACGACACGTCCGCCGATGAGCCGGACAACGCGTCTAGCGGCGCAATTCCCATGCCAGCCGCCAGTACCGGCGTGGTCGAAGAAACGTCCGAGCCGGAGTCTACACCCGAACCCGCCCAGCCGCCGGCGCCATCAGCACCATTGCGCGCATCCCCGATCGCGCGGCGCATCGCAGGCGAGCGCGGCATCGACATCAGCAAGGTCGTGGGAACGGGACCCGGCGGTCGCATCGTCAAGGACGATGTGCTCAACTACGAAGAGCCGGAGCCGGTAGAGCCTGAGGTCGTAGAAGAACAGGAGCCGGAAGTCGTCGAAGCCGTTGCTGAAGTCGAAGCGCCTGTCGAAGAGGAAGTCGTTGAGGAAGAGGCAGCAGCAGTCGTCGAGACGCCTGATGATGATGTTGAAGAAGAGGCTGCCTCAGAGCCGGTAGCCGAGGCAGTCGAAGAAGTCGAGCCGGAACCGTCGACAGCCGAAAGCGATGGCATGGCGTTGTCGCGGATGCGGCAGCAGATTGCGCGCGTTACGGTGCGCAGCAAGCAAGAAAAGCCGCACTTCTATGTAACCTCCGAGGTCGATATGACTGAGGCGATGAGTCTGCGCCAGCAGATTAACAAGTCGCTTGAAGGTGAGGGCGTGCGGGTTACGGTGAACGACCTGATTGTCAAGGCGTGCGCCGATGCGCTGAAGCAGTATCCTAAGTTCAACGCCTACCTCGACGGCGATGTTATTCGGCCGAACGACAGCGTCAACATCGGCATTGCGATGGCGATTGAAGAGGGCTTGCTGATGCCCGCGATAATGGGCTGCGAGCGGATGTCGCTGCGGGAGATAGCGCAGGCGAGCAAAGACCTCGCCGACCGCTCGCAGAACGGTGCCCTGCGTCCTGACGAGTACACGGGCGGCACATTCGGCATTAGCAATTTGGGCATGTTCGATGTAAGTACATTCGTGGCGATAATCCAGCCGCCCCAGACTGCGATTCTCGCGGTAGGCACGGTCGCGAAGCGTCCTGTCGTCCGCGATGACGATATCGTCATTCGCCAGACGATGAACGCAACCATCTCCGCCGATCACCGCGTAGTGGACGGCGCAGAAGGTGCTCAGTTCCTGATTGATGTGAAGCAACGGCTGGAAAATCCGCTGAGTCTTATTCTGTAATGTCCCTGTGACTGCGGGAGACCGCAACCTTTACCGATAACTCGCCGGCGGGTGGATTGATTCTCCCGCCGGCTTTTTGCGCAATTGTGGGACTTTGGCTAGCTTTCAGGTTATGCTACTCACAAGATAAGCTGAGCGTATAACTTAAGATTGCGGTTAGGCAGCAATTTCGTTCATCTGCGTTCACCTCACTATCCCAACCTTCCCCCATCGAAGTGAAAGGGACTAGGCTGGACAGCAGGAACGGCAAAAATATGCCCACCGCTATCAAGGATGGCAGGGATTTGAGCGCAACTATTGGAGAGCCAAAGGTATTTCTGGTTTCCAAGCCGTCGGTAGTATGGGAACAGGTCGCGGCGTTTCTTGATGACGAGGGCGTGCCGGGTATTCCGGACAGCATCCGCGCGGGCAACGACGAATCCGCCGCGATTGCCGAAATTTCGGCGCGGCTGTGCTATATGAGCTACGGCAGGGGCAGAAGAGACATAAGTGACTTCATCAACAACCTGCTTCGTTCCAAGGACGGCAGCGTGTTCGAGCACATCAACTATGGCTTTGTGTTCACGGGCGTGTCGCGCTCACTAACGCACGAGCTTGTGCGCCACCGCGCCGGGTTCGCATACAGCCAGCGCAGCCAACGGTATGTCGATGAGAGCGCGGGCAGATTCGTTGCGCCACCAGCGATTAACGATGCGGCGGACGAATCCGTCAAGCTTGCATTTGATGAGGCTATCGAGCGCGCGGCGACGAGTTATGCGGCGCTCGTCGAGGCGCTGGAGACCGCCATTCCGCGTGAGAAGTTCGAGTTGGCGACGGATCATCGCAAGGCTATCAGACAAGCGGCGCGCGCAGTGCTGCCCAACGCCACCGAGACGAAGATTTTCGTAACCGGCAATGTGCGGGCGTGGCGACACTTCATCGAAATGCGCGCCAGCCCGTATGCCGATGTGGAAATACGCAGGGTTGCCATAATGGTGCTGGAAATCCTGCAAGCGGAAGCGCCGCTGCTATTCGGCGACTTCGCGGTGGACACGCTGCCGGATGGCTCGAAGACGGCGACGCCGGAGTATTCAAAGGTGTAGATTGGGTGATGGCATGCTATTATTGTATTGTAAGAAGGTCGCTGTGATGTTTGGCGCTCTTGCCTGCTTCCTAGCCTTCCCCTGATGGGGAGGAGACCTACACACCGACTTCCATTTAAGTCCGGTGGCAATCTTTTATCCATATCAATGCCACATTAAATCCAAATTCGGAAAAGTGCTGAGGTTCAGATGTTCACTCGCAAGCGCATAATAATTGGCGCAGTTGTAATCTTCGGCATACCGGCGCTCGCGCTGGCTTGGTGGCTGCTGTCGCCGCTGTTCATCACCACTACTGTAAACGAAGACTTTCCGCTCGCGGCGAACGCTGTGCTGCCCGCCGAGGTGGTTATGGACAGCGGCGAGACGGTGATGGTCGAGACGATGGCGGACGCGGAAACGATGATGCGCGACGCCGCGGGCGAGTTCGAGAAGTACGACGAGCGCGTGCCGGCGGAGATGGCGATGCCAGACAATTCGTCCATGATGGATGCGTCTGTGGTAAAGGTCAAGACGGGCAATTTCCGAGACGCGGATAGCTTCCACAAGGGCAGCGGCACAGCGACCATCTACCGCAGCGCGGAAGGCATGCATGTGCTGCGCTTGGAAGATTTCCGTGTTACGAATGGACCCGAATTGCACGTGCTGCTAGTGCCGAACGCCAATCCGCAGGGTCGCGACGATGTACAGGGCTACCTCGGGCTGGGCAAGCTAAAGGGCAACGAAGGCAATCAGAACTACTTCCTGCCGGACGGCGAAGACGGCGAGGGGTATGGCAGCGTGGTAATCTACTGCAGGCCGTTCCACGTGGTGTTTAGCGTGGCAACTTTGGAATGATAGGCTTGTCGAAAGCGACGGTTTAGTGATTTTTGCGCCGGTATCGCCCAATAGGCAATTGCGATAGCATTAGACTTCGCGGGCTGCCCAGTTGCCGGTTTCGACTGCGGTTAGGAAGTCTTGCAAGGTGCGGTTGAATAGGTCCGGCTCTTCCAGGTTGATAGCGTGGCCGGATTGCGGGAACATCACCAATCCTGACGACGGGATGCAGCGCTTCATGAAGATGCTTGGCTCTACACACGGATCGTCTTCATCGCCGAGCATGATTAGCGTGGGCACTGTGAGCGCGCGCATTTGCTCTTCGAGCGCGAATATTGGCGGGCGCTTGCCCTGTACACCACGAAATGTAAGTGCCGAACCAAGGCTGGAGTGCGACAAGAACTGGTCGGTGAACTCGCGGTAACCACGCGGGTCTTTGCGCCGCAGTTGCACGCGCGTCTCGCCCTGCGAGTAATCGGTCATCGCCACCATGCCGCGTTCTTGCATCGCGCGCGAGTTGGCGAACACGCTCTCGCGCCACCCCTCGACGTCGGTCGATCCACTGCCGGCGGCAGCGATGATGAGCGACTCTGCCAAGTCCGGGTGTGCCAGCCCGAAGTTCAGCGCAAGCGCACCGCCCATGGACAGACCGCAGATGTGCGCCTTGTCGATGCCCAGATGCTCCATCAAGCCGCGCAGGTCTTCTACTTCCGACTCTTGCGTATAGGCGTCCTCGTCCGCCGGCACATCCGATGGCGGATAGCCTCTGGCATTGTAGGTGATTACGCGGTAGCGGCGCGAGAAGTAGCGCACCTGTGGCTCCCACGATCGGAAGTCGCCCGCGAATTCGTGCGCGAGCACGAGCGGAAATCCCTCCCCTGTGATTTCGTAGTAGAGTTTGATTCCGTTTACCTCAGCCTTTGGCATTTTGCGATACCCCTTTCGCCTATTGATGCGCGCAAGTATAATCTGCGTTGACTATGGCGGGCAAGTTTGGGCAGATGCGGCGATCATGCCTATCCCCTGGCCTACTCTCATCGATGAGATATGAGCTATTGCAAGTCAGTCACGCAGGGTAGCGAATATCAGCAAAGGAGAATGGAATGTCGGATAACAATGTGAAAGAGACGATTGAGGCGCTGGACGGCGAGCGGATGCGCGCGATGGTCGCGGGCGATGTGGATACGCTAGGACGCATACTCGCGGACGATATGACATACGTGCACACCAGCTCGGCGGTGGACACGAAGGCGAGCATGCTGGAATCCATCGGCAACGGCAATCTGAACTATCGAAAGATGGCGGCGCGAAATGTAGTGGTGCGCGCCTGCGGAGACGCCGCTATCGTTAATGGCGAAGCGGATGTTGAGGTTACTTCAGGCGGAAACGACCTGACATTCTCGCTGCGCTTCACCGATGTCTATGTTAACGGCGACGCCGGCTGGCAGATGGTTGCGTGGCAATCGACGCGGCTGCCGGAGTAATTAATGATTCAAGGGGGTGATGTTAGATGCGGTAGATGTTTCGCGTACGCATTACCCTCCTGCGTAACCTTCTCACATAGGGAATAACGTTCTGCGCATTACTGCGCGTAGATTTCGGTGTGGGGGTTCCAGTCGCTCCAGGCGAACCAGAAGGATAGGTGTGATGGGACGCGCTGAAGGCGACTGCCCTTCAGCTCGCCGTCTGTTGCGCTACCGGTGAAGGCGGTCCATGTGCTGCCGGTCTGCTCATCGACTAGCGTTGTACGCGCGCCTGCGGGTTCGCCTTCCATGCGGAATGTGAGCGACGTGTCGCCAGGGCTGCGGTCAAATGCGAGCGCGGTGCCGGTTGCCGCGTCGAAGAATATCAGCACATCGTTGTCCGCGACGGTGTCGTTGACCACCTGCTGTGCCGTCAGCGCGCCGAACGGATACGCCTTCTGCTTGCCGTCGATGTTCACGCCCAGCACGAGCGCCTTTGGATGCAGGCGGTCGTCCGGGTTGAATTGCCCGTGTATTCCCGCCCTGTCGTTCTCATAGTAGTGCGTGTACGAATCGACTCGGTAGGCGCCTCCCTTGTCGAGCACCCTCGTGTCCGGGTGCAACTCCCGCCACGCCTGCCAGCCGGTCTGCGTTGCGGGCACGACTTCCAATTCGGTGTCGGTCAAAACGCCGTCAACTGCCTTGCTTAAGAATTGGCTCCATAGCGTCTCGGTCTGGTGGTCGTACATCACCAGCGCGTTCATAATGAGCTTGCCGGAGACGCCGAATGTGTGCTCGTTGCCATTGATTTCGCGGCTATAGACTATAGCCGAGTAGCACAGCGGTCACCATGTTACGGCGACGGGCTTGCCGCCAACCGTGTCGTTGACGATTTCGTGTCGGCTAAGCAATGGGATGGAATACGCACGATGGTCGCCGTTGATGGACAAGCCGATGACCTGCTCGTCTTCCGCCATCCACTCTTCGGCTTCAGTCGCGCTCACGAATTCGGGATTGTTGATGGAAGGGATAGCGTCGAACCCAAGCACAGTGATGATGTCGTAGCGCGGCTCGATGATTCGCGGCTGCCACATCGCCTCGCCGTTGATCGCCGCCGGCTCTTCAGGCGCGTTGCCGCCGAAACGCGGGATGACCTGCTCTTGGAAGAACGGCGTAAGCAGCGGCGCAAGCATGCTCACGACCAGCAAGATTGCCGTCAGGAATACTCCGATTTTTACCAGCAGCGACATTCTTTCTCCTAGTTCAATCCGTCCGACCCCGGCACTCGTCATTATCGGAACGCCTATCTTATCTCCTAACTGTGAAAATAAGATGCACTCTCGAAAGATTCGATTTTGCGCCGACGACTTTGCGCATTACGACAGGATGCGCTCTGCGCTGCCCCAACGCTTGCGGTGCTCCGCTGTCAGGCGGCGCAGTTCTTGGCGATACTCCAGGGTATGGATAGACGACACGGTCATAATTAGCGCGTCTTCGCGATTGTCCGAGTAGTAGGCCTTGCGAATGCCAGTCGTCTCAAAGCCGTATTTCTTATACAGATTCTGCGCGACATGGTTGGACACGCGCACTTCGAGCGTGACGATGTGCCGTCTGCGCTGTTGCGCCTGCTCTATCGCACCAATGAGCAGCAGTTCTCCTATGCCCAACCCGCGATAGTCGTTGCGCACGCCGACCGACACGATGTGCGCGTCGTCGGGCATATACCACACGCCGAGAAAGCCGACGATGTACTGCTGACCCGGCTGCCACGCGACTGGACGGCCGCGCCAGATGCTCGCCGCTGCGCGATGCCATAGTCCCCTGTTTCTGTTTGACTTAGCTTGCCGTTCAAATTGCGCCACCAGCTCCGGCGGGTCTTCAAGACGCCACGCAATCAGGTAGCGCGCGAGACGATTCTTCAGCTCGCGGCGAAAAGATGTCGGAGGGAACAGCGTGGGGAACGCGTCCCGCTCTACCTCGGACGCCTGCTCGAGATCGCGTTCGTGCATCGGACGCAGCGCGTAGGGCATCTTGTCGGTTTGCGGCAAGTCTTGGACGGCGCTCAACGGGTGGCTCGCATGTAGTAGTTCGCTAATGGATGGGGTAACTTGCTATTGGTTTGAGATTGAATGGCGGCATTCTATCAGGAAGTTAGCGGGTGTGTCAGTTGAGCGCCGGTCGGAAAGAGATTTGCAGGTTCAGAATTTGCTTTGGGTTGGGGACTTTACCACTTCGGGATTCGAGTGCTAACCAAATCCGGCGATGGGCGTTATAATGGTTGGCGAGATCGAATTCCGCGTGAGAAAGACATCGATGCAAGCTCCGATACAGGTTCAAGACGACATTGCGCTGCTGGTGAAGCAAGCGCAGGCGGGCGGCGCTGCGGCGTTTTCCGCGTTGTATGAGCAGTACTACGATTCGATATTCCGCTATGTCTCGTTCCGCACGGGAAGTGCTGCGGACGCCGAAGACATAACGGCAGAAGTGTTTGTGCGAATGATCGAGTCTATCCATCGCTTCAAGTGGAAGGGCTATCCGTTCAGTTCTTGGCTGTTCAGGATAGCGCACAACTTGGTCGTGGACTTTTACCGCAGGAACGGCAGGCGACAGACCGTGCCGCTGGAAAATGCGCCACCACTGTTGGAAGCCACGACCTTCGATGCGGACGCGCGAATGGACTTGGAGTTGACGATGGGCGATGTGCACAAGGCGATGGAAAGCCTAACTGACCTGCAGCGAGAAGCCATCACACTTAGATTCGCCGCCGGACTGTCGGTCGCAGAAACTGCGAAAGCGATGGGCAAGAAGGACAACGCGGTGAAGGCATTGCAGCACGCGGGACTGAAGAAACTGCGCCGGACGCTGTGTTCAGAGGTGGAAGGGCGACCGGCTGTGGCGTTGCGGTGTTCGGAAGGGTAAGAGGCAAATTGCCCTTATCCTAACCTTCCCCCTTTGGGGAATGGACTAAGTGACTGGAATGTCAGAGGAATGAGATGAAGGACTCTCACTTTGACAATATATTGGACGACTGCTTAGCGAGACTTGCCGCCGGCGAGAGCATCGTGGAGTGCTTGGCGCGGTATCCGGAGCATGCGGACGAGCTAGCTCCGCTGCTGCGGACGAGCCAAGAGACGATCCGCATCGCACACACGGCGACGCCAAGCGATGCGGCACGAGCGCGCGGTATGGCGCGTATGCAGGCTGCGTTGGCAGAAGGCAAGCAGCGAAGTCGCTGGCGCTGGCAGTTGCCCAGACTGTCGTGGCGGCCGCTGTCCACGCCAATACTGGCGGCTTTCGCGGTCGTCTTCCTGACCGTCGTGGCGGCGGGCGGCACCACTGTCGCATCAGCGGACAGCCTCCCGGGCGAAGCGTTGTATCCGGTCAAGACGATGCGCGAGAGTGTCGAAGAGCGCATTATCGCACGCTCGGCTGAGCGCAAGGCAGAGGTGCAAGCGAAGTTGGCGCGCGAACGCGGCAGGGAAATGCGCGAGTTGATTGTCAGAGGACGCATCCACGAGGCGGAAGTAGTCGCGTTTCGGTTACAGCGCCATTTGAACGAGTCCGCGAACCACATCGGCGTCGTGCTGCCATTGCACTTCATAGAGATGCCGCCGGCACCCGCCCATCACAAGCACAAGGCGAGCGTGGACGCACTGAGGCAGCGGCTTAGCAACGATGAAGCGTATGTGAAAGGGCAGCTGACCGCGGTCGTGGAACAGGTGCCGGAGCCGCACAAACAGCGCGTATGGCGGCTGATGCACCAGTCCGACATGGGCTACAAGATAATCATCATCGCGCTCGCCGACGACGGCGCAGGTACGATCAGCGGGTACTACGGTTACTACAGCGTGCCGGTGTCTAAGGGGCATCATCCTGTTGACTGGCATTCGCGCGGCGGCGGGACTGGCAATCGGCACTAGGTTTTGTTGACAGTGGGGGCATTCACGTGGAAACGAGAATGCAAAATCTTAAATGTAGCAGTCTTTGTCATATTGACGCCGCTTGCAAGCGCTAGATTCCTGCTTCCGCAAGAATGACGGGACGCAATTGTGAAATGTCAACGGAACCTAGCGATTTCTAGGCATGGTGGGTAGCACCTCTCATTCCTCACATTGTTCAAGCCTTCTGTCATCCCATAGGCGGAATTGACGGTGAGTCCCTAATATCGGGGATTCTTTTCTTGGCGAAAGACGCAATTTGTACGAAACTGCGGCAATTTTCGCGCAAATCAGTGGAATGGGCTTGACAGCATAGTGTAGATTAAGTGTAATCCAATCAACACTTGGGCAACACTTGGGAATGGATATGCTTTCGATTTCGGAGTTGCGCGCAAGCCCATTTCGGCAGTTCCTCTGGATGTTCGTGGCGACGGTCGCGATACAGACGCTGCACATGGTTGAGCATATCGCGCAGATCTATCAGAAGTTCGTGCTGGATTATTCGTACGCGCACGGGCTGATAGGCGCGCTCGACTTGGAGCAGGTCCACTTCACCTTCAACCTGATGTACCTAGCCGCGCTGATATTCGTAACGCTGGGCTGGCTCAACTTCGGCAAGCGCATGTGCAGGCAGGATAAGATGCTCGGCGCGATTCTAGTCGGTACGGTCGTATTGCAAGGCTACCACATGGTCGAACATTCGGCGCGACTGGTACAGTTCTTCAACTCCGGCTTACAGGGAACGCCCGGATTAGTCGGCGCACACTTCGACGGCGTCATATTCCATGCGCTGATGAACACGGCGGTCTATATTCCGGCGGTCGTGGTTTTCATCTGCTCCGGCGCGCATAGGCAAGTCTTCCGGCGAGGCTACGGCTTGCGGTAGTTCTTCCTTCTTCATTGCCATTCATTGCCGCACTTCATTGCTCCCAAACCCGTCCTTTCTATCCCGCACATGAATGCGAATGTCCATTTCCCTTCACCCTGCATTCAGAATTAGTTACCATAATGGACGCTGCAAGTGGTACAATTATTTGTCGAAGATGGTTGGAGGGATAGTGAACGGGCGGCGTGAGGGTTGTATATGCCGCCGCAGCGCGAATCAGAGGAGGGACTGGAGCGCTTATGCAGGTAATCTGGCGAATTGTGAAAATGGCGTTCAGTCGCAAGCGGGAGATGGCTGCCGCGTACATTGCGATGATAGGTGCGACAACCGCATATTTGATCCTACCGTATGTGTTCGGTCAGGCGATCGGGCAGATCGAGGATATGCTAACGGAGGGCGGGGTTCCTCTTCGGAACCTTCTGATAATTGTCGGAGTCATCATCGGTCTGAGCATTATCCGGGGCGGGCTGTCTTTCTTTCAGAACTACTTTGGCGAGGCGGTGTCGCAGTACGTGTCATACGACCTCCGCAACAAGCTGTACGACCATGTGCAGCACCTGAGTTTCGGTTTTCACGACAAGAACCACACGGGCCAGGTGATGTCGCGGGCAATTACGGATGTGGAGAACATCCGCATGTTCGTCAACATGGGCATCGTCCGGACTCCGTATTTTATGGCGCTGTTCGTAGTAGTCTCCATCATTCTGGTAAGAATGGACTGGCAGCTCGGTCTGGCGAGCATCGGCTTCGTGCCTTTGGTGATGGTGTTTTCGGGGGTCGTGAGGCTGAGGCTAAGAGAAGCCTGGCTGAAGATTCAGGATATGATGGCGGACCTGAACACCGTCCTCCAGGAGAATCTGACGGGGCAGCGCGTGGTGAAGGCGTTCGCGTCCGAGGACTTCGAGAACCAGAAGTATAACGATAAGAGCGAAGAGGTTTCGGTCGCCTTCCTGAGCGCGGAGAGACTACGTGCCGCAAACAACGCGTTCACGCTGTTTTCTTTCCAGATGGGTCTGGCGATCATACTTCTGTTTGGTGGCTGGCGGTATATCAACGGTGACCTGAGTATCGAACAGCTTTCGGCTTTCGTCTTCTATATGCAGATTTTGGCGATGCCGGTGCGGATGTCGGGCTTTCTGGTGAATGCGTACGCGAGGGCGGCGTCGGGCGGCCAGAGGCTGTTCGAGATACTGGACACCGAATCCGAAGTGGCGGAGAAGGCTGACGCCAAGGAGCTTGGGCGCGTGAAGGGTCATGTGCGCTTCGAGGATGTGAGATTCAGCTACGAAGAGGGCAAGCCCGTGCTGAACAACATCAACTTCGAGGCAGAACCGGGCAAGGTTGTCGCACTGTTGGGACCTCCCGGCAGCGGCAAGAGTTCGGTGGCAAACCTATTGCCGCGCTTCTACGACGTGGACTCGGGACGCATCACCATAGACGGAATGGACATCCGGGATACCACGCTGAAATCGCTGCGACACAACATCGGTATAGTGCAGCAGGACGTGTTCCTATTCGGCACGGGCTTGCGCGAGAACATCGCGTATGGCCGCGAGGATGCTCCGCTTGAAGATGTGATACAGGCGGCGAAGATAGCGCAGTTGCATAACTTCATATCGGCGCTTGACGGCGGGTACGATACCGAACTCGGCGAGCGGGGCGTCAACCTTTCCGGCGGTCAGCGGCAGCGAATGTCCATCGCGCGGGCAGTGCTGCTCGACCCACCGATACTGGTGCTTGACGATTCCACATCCAGCGTTGACGCTAATACGGAAGATCTCATCCGACAGGCTATGGAAGAGGTTATGAAGGGCAGGACGACGCTTATCATCGCGCACAGGCTGAGCACGGTGCACCGCGCGGACGAGATTATCGTGATGGATAAGGGTGAGATAGTCGAGCGAGGAACGCACCAGGATTTGCTCGCGTTGGGCGGCAGGTACCACGAGATCTACGAATTGCAGCTGAGGCCGCAGGAGGATGTCATGAGGGACATCGATGTGGGCGACGAGTTTTCGAGCACCGGCCAGGCGGCAAGCGCAAAGGAGGCCGTGACAATATGATGATGAGCGGCGGCGCGTTCAGCGGTAGAAGCAGCTCCAGAGAGGTTGACGGCGAGACCTTTGGGCGCGTTTATGACAAGCGGGTGATAATGCGGCTGATGCCTTATGTACGCCCGTACAGATTGTTTGCGCTCCTGGCGTTTCTGTCTATGCTGGTGTATGTAGGATCGCAGGTGGCTATCCCGTTCCTTCTGGGTCGGGGCATTGACGGATACATAAAGCAGGGGGACTTCCGGGGGCTGCTCGTGATGGGCGGCGTGTTCATAGCGGTCGCGCTGGGCGGAATGGCGGCGAACTTCTTCCAGCAGTTGTTCATGGCGAAGGTTGGCCTGGGAATGCTGTACGACTTGCGGCGCGCCATGTTCGGGCACCTGCAGAAGCTATCACTTTCGTACTATGACAAGACGGAAGTGGGACGCATTATGTCGCGGGTGCAGGGGGATGTGTGGCAGCTCCAGGAGCTTATGACCGTGGTCATTATGACGGCTGCCGACCTGCTGAGCCTGGGCGGGATCGTCGTGATGCTGCTGATACTGAATCTGAAGCTCGGCCTGATAACGATGGCGGTGCTGCCAATACTGGCGCTGACAATGGCAATCTGGCAGCCGTTCGCGGTGAAGGCGTTCCTGCGAATCCGCACCGCCATTTCGATAGTCAATGGTGCGCTGAACGAGAATATAACGGGCGTGCGCGTGGTGCAAGCGCTGAACCGTCAGCCGCGCAACCTGGAACAGTTCGACGAGAAGAATACGGAACACCTGAACGCTAACCTGTGGGCAGGCAAGCTGTCTTCAAGCCTGCTGCCCGCGGTGGATATTCTGACTGCGCTGGCTATCGTGCTGGCGGTATTCTTCGGGTCGAGCATGGTGCAGGGCAACGAGATCGCTATCGGAGTGTTGATAGCGTTCGTCATGTACATTCAGCGCTTCTTCGACCCGATTCGCAACCTGACGATGCAGTACACGCAGTTACAGCGTTCGATGGCGTCCGGCGCGCGCATATTCGAGCTATTGGATGTCGAGCCTGACCTCGTGGACAGACCAAACGCGGGCAAATTGCCGCGCCTGAAGGGCGATGTGGAGCTGAAAGACCTCAGCTTCAGCTACGCGGCGAGCGAGGCGATTGTCGGGCTGGACAGGGAGAACGCGCAGACGAACGGTATAAACGGCAGCGCGAGCGAGATGCCGGATGTGCTGAAGCACATGACGCTGCACATCAACCCGGGCGAGACGGTCGCGGTCGTGGGACCAACGGGCGCGGGCAAGACCACGCTCGTGTCTCTTATCTCGCGGTTCTACGATGTGCCGCGCGAAAAGGGCGCGATACTCGTGGACGGCTACGACATTCGCGATGTTACGCGCAGCTCGCTCGCCGGTCAGATGAGCATGGTGCTGCAAGAGCCGTTCCTGTTCTCCGGCACGGTGCGCGATAACATCAAGTACAACCATCCGGGCGCCAGCGACGAGCACATGATAGAGGCGGCGAAAGCGGTCGGCGTCCACGACATCATCATGCAGATGGACTTCGGCTACGACACCTACTTAGCGGAGCGCGGCGTTAACCTGAGCCTCGGACAGCGGCAGCTGCTGAGCTTTGCGCGCGCAATCGTTGCAGACCCGCGCATCCTAATCTTGGACGAGGCGACGGCGAACATCGACAGTTACACCGAGATGCTAATCCAGCAGGCGTTGCAACGGCTGCTAAAGGGACGCACGGCAATCGTCATAGCGCACCGTCTGTCCACCATACGCGGCGCGGACAAAATAGTTGTGCTGAACCAAGGTGAAATCGTAGAAGTGGGCAACCACGACTCGCTAATGGAACAAAACGGCTTGTACGCGCACCTCTACAGCATGAACTACGCCGCCATGGAAGAAGTAACCGAAGAGGCGGCGGATAAGTAGAATAGTCTGCTTGCACCACTATCGCACCCCAATGTCGGTGCGATAGTGGCACACTCAATGCCGGACACATTTAGAGGGCGGTCTCCTGACCGCCCTCTTTCCATTTGCCGCGCGTGATGACAAGAAGGCTGGCACAAGACTTCTGTGGCGACTTGAGATTCTCGTTAGTCCCTTCCCCTTGCAATCGCCACCACGAGCGTTGCAATTGCGGCTGGCAAGTAGAAGATGCCGATTGACAGCACGCTTACAGCACAAAAGGTGAACGGCAGAACGAATGATGCCCAGTGCAGAATGAGCGGGATGAATGGCGGGAATGACCACCAACCGCGCGCGTAAAGGAAGAAACTATCAGGATTCGGGTTCAACTATCTGAACAACCTGATCTGCGGGCACATCATCGATCACCTGTGTTCTCCCGCTAGGCCAACGCACCCTGATTTCGTCAGCCAATGCCGCAGAGCCTAACCCAAACTCCAGCGCAATGCTATCCATCGACAAATAACTCGATCCCGTGCGTACTTCCTGCACCTGCGTGCGCCCTCCCGAGACCAGATACACCCGCGCTCCAACGGCGTCAGCGTTGCTGCCCGTGCCATCCACGCCCATGCGCCCTTTCAGTAATAGCGTGATCCAGTGATTGTCGCCACCGCCGTTGAGCCACACAAATATCGGTCCCAATTCAGGTATCCACTTCCCCGTCCGATCATCCCATCTTGGTCCGCTGCTGTTCGTTCCAATCAGGTCAAGGTAGCCGTCACCATTCAGGTCGCCATGCGCGAGCCCCTTACCATTCAAGTGGAACCTGTTGCTGATGCGCTGCTTGTCCGCGTTGAAGTCCGGGTCGTCAACGTCAAGAATCGAGTAGTCAACATCACGAATGTCCAACAGGTGCGCCCTCACCGTGATGTCCTCAAAGCCCCCGGCGCCGTCCCCCTTCAGCATTCGCCCCGCTGCCGGAAACGAAGAGTTCCCCGGAGGACCCTCAGAGCCGAGCCAGTACAAGTCCTGATGCCCGTCGTTGTCGTAATCGAAGAAGGTCGTGCCGTAGCCGAAATCGTAGGCGCCGAGACCTGTGGGCGCTTCCCAGTCGGGATGGATACGCTTTTTGTCCAGCGAGCGCGGAGGCATCAAAGGACTTGGCTCCACTCTTGTATCGGATACTACATCCGGAAATACGCCCAACACACCCAGACTAGCGTCCTTTCTCGTTCCGTCGTTCCGAAGCATGTAATGCAGGCATGTTCCCCACTCAAATCTCTCCGTGTACTTACAGTCGCCTCCCGGCTCCTGCTGCGGGGCGAGCAAGCGAAGATGATAACCTACATTGGGGATGAATACATCCAGATCCACGTCTCCGTCATAATCGCCGACCGCAAAGCCCATCCAATTGCCGGATTTATCTATTCCCATAGCTTTGGCAACGGGCGTGAAACGAACATCTCCGGCAGTAGAGTCGTTGCGAAAGACATAAGGGCGATGCCCGTCATTTGCCGCCCATAGGTCTTGGTCCCCGTCATCGTCATAATCGAAGAACAGCACCGCGTGTGTGCGCCCGGAAGGGTCTGCGACCCGATTGCCGTTGGTATCCTTGATATTCGGGTCGTATCCTTCATACTCGGCGCTCGTCTCCTCGTCTTCAAACATGATAGGGGAGCCGTCTTCATACCGCAGCATTATCTCACCCCCCTCAACGCCCGCCGACTCTGATATTTCCTCGAAAGTCAGGTCTCCGTTGTTGCGATAAAGACGGTTGTAGTGGCCCGGATGAGATGGCTGGTCGAACATGAACCAGTCTTCGTCAACGGCATTGCCCACATAGATATCCAGCCAGCCGTCACCGTCTATGTCGGCGCACGCGATACTCGATGCCGAGCGCAGGTTCACAGCATCGCCGAATGCTGCCTCCGTGATGTCGGTGAAGCTGCCATCCCCGTTGTTCAGCAGAAGATGATCCTGAATCGCATCACGAAGCTGCGCCGCGTCCTGCCCGTCGTCCATCGCAGACCTGAAGTCTAACCCATCGCCAATTATCCCTCGCGCTCCAACATACAGGTCCTGGTAACCGTCGTTGTTCAAGTCGCACGCAACCGCACCGCTGCTATTGCTCTGCGAAAGCGCCGCGCCCACGTCCTGTGCCATATCGTTGAAGTTGCCGTTCCCTTCATTGCGATACAGCAGGTTGCCATTCCCTTTGTTCGAGGTAATGTACAGATCACTGTCGCCATCACGGTCATAGTCGAATACCACAACGGCGGGGCGATAGTTGTTCACTTCATGTCCGTCCCTGAGAAACTGCGACGCCACATTGATGAACGGTGTTATGTCAGGTGCTTCCTCTTCCTCTCGCTTCGCGCCCTCCTGAGATTTGCTCTGGGGACTGGGCGCGACTATGACCGCCGCCTTTGGTATGGAAGTCGCGCTGGGGAGAGCAGGGGGCGCTGGTCGAGGAGAAAGCGGCTCAAGCTCTTCCGAGCAGGCAATCACAGACAGCATCGCTAGTAGGATGAGCCAGATACAGGTAATCCGCGTTGTCCTAAGCGTCTGCCGAACCACGGCATACCCCCTTAGCCCGCTGCCGAAAACCGACCGCCAAGCCGGACGCAGACGCGCTATATCTGCCTCAGCCGAGGATCCAACTTATCGCGCAACCAGTCGCCGAAGAAGTTCATCGAGAATACTATCAGCAGGATGGCGAATCCCGGGAAAAAGGAAATCCACCACGCCGTAGAAATATACTGCCTGCCTTCCGACACCATACTGCCCCATGACGGCTGCGGCGGGGGTATTCCCACTCCAAGGAAACTGAGTACCGACTCCGTGAGAATCAGCGAACCAACCTGAAGCGAGGACAGCACCATCACAGTATTTACCACTCCCGGCAGAATATGCCGCACAGTAATGCGAAAGCCGGACGCACCCGCGACTCTAGCCAGCGCCACGTAGTCCATAGTCTTGAGTTGCAATGATTCCGCCCTCACTTGCCGCGCGAACGGCGCCCAGGTGAATAGCGACAGCAAGATGATAACAAGCTCTAGGCTCGCCCCCCAAACGACCGACGCAACTAACGCAACCACGATGAAGGGCAGCGCGAACACGAAATCGACCAGCCGCATCAGCGCTTCATCTACCAAGCCGCCCATGTACCCTGCGACCAGCCCCACGAGAGTTCCCAGAGCCGCGCCCGCTATCAGCACGGTTACGGCGACGATGAGCGACACACGCGCGCCGAAAATCATGCGACTCAGTATGTCCCGACCTATATGGTCTGTACCGAGCAAGAAATCTGGGCTGCCCTCCTCTGCCCACACCGGAGGTTCGTTCCTGTCGTAAGTGTCCCCTTCGAGCGGGTCGTGCGGTGCAACCAACTCCGCGAATACAGCCACCACGACCAGGGACACAGCGATGGCGACGGGGATGAACGGCCACCGCCTGAACGATTGATAGGCTTTGGATATCCGCCCGCCTTCAATCTTGAACTCGGGACTGTCGGCTCCGACTTGCTGCTCATTCATAGCGAATTCTTGGGTCTAGTATGCCGTACAGAATGTCCGCGAAGAGGCTTGCGATCAAAAATACTACGCCGAATACCAGTGCAAGCCCCGTTACAAGCGGGAAGTCCGTATTCAGCGCCGCATTCACCGCCAGCCTGCCTATGCCGGGCCACGCGAAGACCGTCTCTACCACTACTGTGCCGGTCATAAATCCCGCCAGCAATATCATGGCGAAGGTCAACGGCGCAATTAGCGCGTTTCTGAAGGCATGTTTCCATACTATACTCAGCGAGCTAACTCCTTTCGCCTTAGCCAGCTTTACGTACTCGCTGTCCAGCACCTCCAACATAGAAGAGCGAGTCAGGCGCAACAGCCCTGCCGCCGGGAGCCATCCCAGCGTCGCTACCGGCAGTACATAGTGCGGCCAGTCCCCCCTGCGAGAGGTTGGAAGCCACTCCAGTTGCACGCTAAATATCAGCACCAGCACAATCGCTATCCAAAACGGCGGCACAGACTGCCCAAGCAACGCGAAACTGCGCCCCAGATAGTCCCAGACTGTGCTCCTCTTGACCGCTGACAAGACGCCAAGCGGCATCCCGAGAGCGATGGCGAACAAGAACGATATACCGGAAAGCTGCAAAGTGGCTGGCAGCGCCTCCAGTATCATCTCAAGCGAATTGCGCTGGTAATAGACCGAATCGCCGAAGTCGCCGCGCACGGCGTTGCCAACCCAGATGACGTACTGCACTATCAGAGGCTTGTCCAGCCCCATCGCCTTACCCTGCGCCTCCCACGCTTCAGAGGTCGTCCGCGTGTACTGAGTCATGTACAGGTAACGTGGGTCGCCGGTCGCGTGCGACAGCGAAAATACCAGGAGGGTCAGCCCGAACAGCACGACCACTATTGCAGCCAGTTTCCGAAGGATGAGCCTTTGCATCACACCTGCCGGTCGATAGGGATTAGGTCAATGCAATCACCCACACCCGTCAAAGAGGAGGTGCGAGATGAGGGAGAATTAACCAATTCCATGCGCCCGGATTGCAGAATGTATCACTGCGCCGGGCGCATGGGAAAGAACATTACTTGTCGATAACTACGGTAGCCGGGTTGTTGAAGCTGCTGCCCCAGTAAGGATGCCACTCCTTAACTTCCGGCAATTGCACCCAGAAACTCTTTACCGTTGCCACGGCAGCGTTGATGTGCCAGTACGCCATGTAGTCTTGGAAATATATGCTGTTCTGAACGCGCTTCTCCAAGTTCGGCTCTATGTCGTTCTCGTAGTTCACATCGCAGACCACAGCCGGAAGTTCTGCGCCTCCCAAGTGTCCCGGAGTCGGGCAGAAGAACGGCGCTTTCGTTCCGCCGGGCGGCAAACCCCAGCCGTGCAACCAAGGCACATCCATCTCTTTCGTTACCGTCTCCGGTCTGCGCGAGGCATACGGTGATTTATCGACGGTAACATCCAAGTTCAGGTGCTCGCGCCACATCTCAGCTACCGCGTCCGCAAGTTCCGGATCCCATGTGTTCGGCACGCTCTCAGTCGCCCAGAACACTACTGAGAATCCGTCCGGAAAGCCCGCCTCGGCAAGATACTCACGCGCCATCTCAGGGTCGAAAGGCACGGTCCACTCTTCCTGGAAATTCGGGTCTCCCGGCGGGAACTGCGTATGCATTGCCGTATATGCCACATCGCTGAAGCCATCCATAACATTGTCCACGATAGCCTGTCGGTCTATCGCCATAGACATAGCCCAGCGCACCTTGCGCGGTCCTTCCATCTCAGGGCAGACCGAGCCGTCCGGCGGCGGCACGGACGAGAACATTGCGTCGTAGTCGCAGCCCTCTGCGAACGGGTTGCCAATCCACGGATGCTCATCATCCGGCAGGAAGCCCGGCCTAGGCTCCTTTAGCAGGTCCATCTCTTCGCACTCAGGGCATATCTTAGCCCAATAGTTTCCGGAGAAATAGATAGTGTTCGGATTTGGCAAGCCCATTGGAACGGCAACGCCATTAGTATCATCAATGATTCCCGCGACCTTCTTGACGGAAATCTTGGTAATATCTACCTCGCCCGTGCGGATGGCGGCTTCTCTCGTCGCGTCCTCGGGCATCTCGAACACTCTCAGCGTCTTGATGTTGGGCACAATTCGCCAGTGGTCGATTAGCGCCTCGCCCTCAACTTCATCATTGCCTACCCACTTTCTGGCTGCATAAGGTCCCGTGCCAATCGGAGTGGATATCAACTCGCTCTCGCCCATCTCGTCAAAGCAGTGCTTACAGGTCATTCCAAAAGTGGAGTCCCAGCCAAGCCCTCCATGCAGCACTCCCCAAGTCGGGCTGAACTCGCCGGGAACTACATTCATCTTGGCGGTGTACTCATCAATGACTTCCCAGCCTGCCCTGTGGCCCGGCGAAAGCTGCTCGCCCGCGTTGCTCACCGATCCAGCCTTGAACGAGTTGTTGTAGGTGAAGACTACATCCTCAGCCTTCAACTCACCCCAATCGTTATGCCACATAATGCCCTTGCGTATGTTCAGCGTGGCACTGTTGAGGTCCGGCGCAATCTCCCACGACTCGGCAATCTCCGGCTCGTACTCCTCTTGAGATGGGATGACGCCCGGCTCTGTGAACTGCGCGCGGAAGATACCCTCATAAATCTGGAAGTCAGTGCCTGGTCCGCCAACCGTCCCGTTCGCATCCTTCTCCTGCAACTGCACTAGAGGATGCAGCAATGGAACTCCGACTACCAGCTCGCCTTCCGGCTGCTTAGATGGCGGCGGAGTGGTGGGCGCAGGCGCGGGGGCAGCGGGGGCAGCGGTAGGCGCGGCAACGGCTGGCGCCGCAGCGGCGGGTGCGGTTGGCGCAGGCACGGCTACTTCCGGCTCGGACTGACTGGCGCACCCAAACGCTAGCAAAACCATCCCACACACGACGAATACTAGGAAATATCTGACGCTCAACTTTTCGCCCAACCAGATCATGGCACTTCCTTTCCCACCTAAATATACTGACTTATAGCCGCAATACAGAGATTAGCAGGTAATTGATTGGTGAAACAGAAGTTGGAGCCATGATGGTGTTCGCGATGCGAAGAAACCTATCCCATCTTTACATAAGTGTCAAGCCGTCTGTGCGTGGCAAGCACAGTTATCCAGTGTCTGGGTACAGATGAATTTTGGCTGATCGCGGCGCTCCGGCGAATTGCATAGACCATGTGCTCCACGGTAGGCAGCGCGGCTAGGTTTGTATCTATTTCCTTCCACGATTACGGGGGCACGCAGGTGCTTTCTGACGATGGTGGCCACCCACTCAGACACCGCTCCCTACATTCTCCGCAGCTTGCGAAGCGAACTGTTCCTCATACAGTCGCCTGTAGAGGTCGCACCTTTCAAGCAGTTCCGAATGCCGTCCAGAGTCGATTAAGCGCCCCCTGTCCAAAACGAGGATCTTGTCTGCGGCAAGAATGGTTGTGAGCCTGTGCGCTATCACAATGGTGGTCGTCCTTTCTTCGCCACGCCGCAGGGAAGCGAGAGCGTCGCGGATCGCACGTTCGGTTATCGAGTCGAGCGAGGATGTCGGTTCATCCATGACGAGAAGGCGCGGCTTCTTCAGTATAGCTCTCGCAATCGCCAGCCGCTGCCTCTCGCCGCCGGAGAGTCTGTACCCCATCTCTCCCACAACGGTCTGGTATCCTTCAGGCAGGCTCGTTACAAGTGCAAGTAGTTGCGCATCTTTGCAAGCTGCGACGAGCTCTTCTGCGGTGGCATCCGGCTTTGCTATCAGGAGGTTGTCCTTCACAGTGGCGTGAAATATGACGCTTTCCTGGGGGACGATGGATGTGTATCGGTTTAGGGAAGCAAGTCGAATATCGCGCAGGTCACGTCCATCCAGCGTGATGCTGCCTCCATCAGGATCGTAGAACCTGAGGGTCAAGTAAGTTACTGTGGTCTTTCCGGCACCACTCGGTCCTACCAGTGCGACCAGTTCGCCGGTGTCAATCTCGAAGGAAAGGTTCTCGACCACGGGAGCGCCGGGTTCGTACTCGAATGACACATTGTCGAATGTAATATGTCCGTGCGTGTCCTTTAGGTCTTGCGCACCAGGCAAGTCCCTTACGTCGGGCTCAAGGTCTATCCATTGGAAGATCCGGTCGAACAGGGCCAGTGAACCAATCAACGTCACGATCAAGCTTGCCATACCCGACATCCTCTCGGCAAGCATCACGGAAAGGGTCGCAAACGCAACTATCGTCCCCAGGATGGTTTCGCCGCCTATGACCTGCGTGCCGCCGTAAAGGTATATCAAGGCGGTGATGAACACTGGAACAACATTGAAGACCGTACTGACCCCCTGAAGGGTCATGTCCTGCTTTACCGACAGGCTGATCAACTCCGCCGTCTCGTCGGAAAACCGCTTGAGGTCGGCCGACTTGTCGTATCCAAACCCATTGATGACGATGAATCCGTCTATGCTCAGCCTGCTGGTGGCGAAGGACATTATCTCGGCGTACTTGGCAAACACTCTCTCGGTAAACTTGCGGTTCAATCTTCCCACGAAGAAGGACACGCAGAGCACCACAGGCAGGAATGGTATGGACAGGAGCGCTAACTGCCAGTTCCACACGAGCATAAAGATCAGCGTGCTGGCGAAGAGAACGACGCTGCCAAGCGCATTACGAATCAGCGAATGAACGAATATCTGAGTGCCAAACGCATCGTTCCACAGTCGGGAGACAATCGTGCCCTGGTCGGTGCGCACGAAAAAGCCGTACGACTGATTCTGTAGAGACTCGAACAGCATGATATGAACCCGCCGCACCACCTTCAGGGCGGCGAATGACAGCAGATAGTCCGACAGGAAGGAAAGCGCCAGCAGAGTCAAAGCGACGCCTACCGTGACGGCAGAAAGAATGGCAAGCAACCGAGTGTCGCCTGACAGAATTCCGTCATCAATGATTCTGCCCAGTAAGGCGGGTGGAATCAGCCAGAGAATCGAGACGAACAGAGTCAGTATCGAAGTTAGAGCAAGGATGCGCCAATAGGGGGAGAGAACACGAAAGATTCGCGGAACTGTCTCCCTAGCAGGGCGCGGCTCCATGCTGTGTTCGTCGTTAGACAGGGCGTCGTCCGAAAAGTCGAACTCAATCACGTACTGCTACCAAAAGTCACTCAGGACACGATACAAGCAAGAATCAATTCATAGTAGCATTTATTCTTACGATGCGAATGGGGGCAACGCGTTCAAGGGTTTTGAAGCCGCCGTCCATCGGTGCTGAGTTCGCCTGATGACTACGCTCAAAGTGTCGTACTCTTACAAGGCTGTATTTGTATCCAAACGCCTTTTTCTGTTGCATAATGGAATCTCCGCATGCCTTGATCGCCCTAAGATCTTTGCCTCGTAATCTTTGAGGAATCGCTTCTATTGATTCGGATTACTTGACTCTCGACGAGAACTGACAGTTCGGGTATGTCATGACGTACAGGAACCAGAAATAAAGGAGACAGCATTGACCTGCCCACGACCAGTTGTGCCGCCCGTTGCCGACCAACGACCGCACACCTATACTCAACACGGAGTCATGAT